>JAYTYQ010000228.1:0-2402 GCA_043742285.1 Candidatus Altimarinota bacterium | reverse complement strand
ACTCTTCTTCGTATCGAGTTCTATTGCATCAGTTGGTCTCAATATAGCGAATGTTCCATAGTCTTGTGATAGATCACCTGCGAGTTCGATCTTGTTTCCGAATATATTGAAGTAGATTCGGTAATTCGAATTGGATCCATTCGTGAAGCTATCGATGGTGGCAAATGTATTGCTATCAGCATCGAACTTCAGCGATACAGAACTCGAAGTGAGATTTCCATATATACGGAGTTTTTTCGGCAATGTTGACTCATCTATTTTTGTCGAAGGAGAATATCCATGCATAAATTCCTTGAAGAGTTCACTCACTCATGAACCAGATATCTCAGTCAGAGTAGTATCTCCATTCCAATCACTATTGATAGTGACTTCAGGCATACTGAGTCTCATTTTCCAGAGATCTTTTCCGAGAGAAAGGGTCAGAGAATTCTTCATATCAATGTCATGCACATCGAGCGTTCAGATAGATTTCCCTTCACTATTTTTTGCAATTTGTAGCGCTATTATTGATGTATCTGTATCGGCAGTATTGAGGAAGAATACTCCATCTTTGTACCTGAATTCTGGAAACATATACCCAGATGGTTTGCTGTCGTTTCCTGTGATTGTATTGAATTTGGTAACAAAAGAAGGATTCCAATTGAGGACATACTCATTCCCGACTCGAATAACGGGAGTGAACATACTTGTATTTTCGAGAAGATTCAAGAGAGATCATGCTTTCTCAAGCATTTCAATACCTGCTAGAGTGTTCATATCCGTAGGAGTCTTCATATGATAGACTTTCCCGTTCATATATTCTTTTATAGAATCGATGATTGAGCTCATTTCTGTCTTCGAGATTCCTGTGATATCGGCCTGCATATCCAAATTACCGAGCTGAAAATAGGTATCTCCTCAAAATTGAGAGAAAGCAATCTTGGCACTCGTATATCCTGAAATATGCGTTCCTGAACCACTATTACAAATATATTTCCATGATTCATCATAGCTGCAATCTTTCTTGCCAGGAATATCGAGATTATAGTCAACTTTGAGTGTGAGATTCATCGCTTGCTCATCTCTCTTGAGTGATTGCGTTATTTTGTAATCTTGAAGTTTGATTCTCACGTATGATGATCCTGATTCGAATGAGAATGACATATTTCATTTCTGAAGCGTATCCATAGTGAGAGTTTTGACGAATTGATTCGATATATTTCCGACAACTTCTTTCTGATAACTCAAAAATGCTCATTCGATCTCCTGTTTTTTGACGGACTCTATTGTTCTACTATAGTCCTTTGAGTGAATTTGAGCGACAATATCTCGGTAGGCTCACTTGAGGAGATTCTGGTAGAAATATGTTCTCTGAGCTTGTGTCACTTCTCCATGATAGCCATAGCTGAGTCAGAGTGTACTATTGATGACATTTTCCTTATCCTTGAGAAGTGCGACAAAATATCGGTTCATCTCTCGATCTTTCGCCGTTTTCACTTCATTTCTTCCTTCGAGGAGGAGACTCTTGACCTCTTTCTTCATGGATGCACCAAACTGCTTCTCGCTCGGTTCTCCTGAACTCTGGGCAAAAATAGGGGCACTCATGAAGAGGAGCACAAGAAAGACAAAGAATCTCATAATAATGATAGTGAAGAAATATATATTCCTACATAAGATGGCAAGAATTCTTGCTATCTTATGTATTATGAGAAATATTTCAAGAGAAATTTTCTGGCATCTCGAAGCCGTTCTATGACGAGAGGATCTTCACCTGCTGAGAGTTCTCGAGGATCGACGAGGAGAGAGAATGGTCCGACATATCCAGCCTCTCGCATACGGATGAGGAGACTCTCGAGTGGCATATCTCATTCTCCTGGAAATAGGAGATTCTTCTCTTCGGTTTTATCTGAGAGGTAGACATGAGCAATCGTATTCCCGAGGAGTGTGAATGTCTTCATAAGGTCGATCCCACTCTCAGGTTCGACATTTGCGATCGAGAGAGATGTATGAGAGGTGATCTTCTTGATCGTCTCAGGGCGAGCATCGCCGTATTCGGAAATGATGAAGAGCCAAGTCTTCGGAGGCGCGTTGGTCACAGCGATTGTGATCTCTGGATATTTCACCTCAAGAACTCGGAGGTATTCTCAGAACCAGTCCTTTTCTTTATCGAGACGATGTGGTGGATGGAGATTCACGAGAGGTACTCACAGATTCGACGCGATGGAGAGGACTTCATCAACCTGCTTCTTGGTCACGCGACGTTCTGGAGCAGTGATACTGAGGACGTTGACCCCAGATATTTGTACGAGATTATCAATATATTTTGGATCACACGTATCAAATTCTTCGAAATCAATCGAGAGATCGATACCATCATACTCGGCCGCCTTTGCGAGGAGAAATATCTTGTGAAGTCCATAGCC
>JAYTYQ010000227.1:0-2327 GCA_043742285.1 Candidatus Altimarinota bacterium | reverse complement strand
AAAGTGTATCCCGAGGTTTTATCGGTTTTCACACGACGATGGTATGGTAGATTTTTTCTATTTTCCCATTCTGGAGATCCGAGAGGAGTCATTCGAGGGCACGTTTTTCCTTGGCAATCAGTATCACACCACTCGTATCTCGATCGATGCGATGGACGAGCGATGGACGAAATGAGAGACTATCATAGTTATCCCCGAGCATATCTTGCACGATTTCGATGAGTGAGACTTCATCCGACTTATGGTCTCATGGATGGACATTGAGTCATGCCCTCTTGTTGATGGCGAGGAATGACTCATCTTCATAGAGAATTTCGAGTTTTTCTGTAGTGGGTATCGATATTATTTCTGTAGTTTGTCGTAATCATATAATCTCATCATCGCTCAAATGAATATCAATAACATCTCAGAGTTCGATTCGGTAAGTTTGTTCTACCTTTTTGCGATTCACCTTGATCCTTCCCGTTCGCAACCATTTGTAGAGAACACCCAATGTTGCATTCTTGAAGTACTTCTTGAGGAATTTGTCGATACGCTGATCGCTATCAGAAAGATGTTTGATAAGAATCGTCTGCATAGAATTATTGGAGTACGGCAAAATCCAGTGCATTGCTCGTCGTGATCTGGGGAAGCTCGATCGTACGAGAACGCATGAATCCATAGGCATATCATTTTGCTTCTATCTTCATGAATTGTTCAGGGATAGGAGGAGCTCCTCCGGTAATTCCTATTTTATATTCGAGAAATGGGATTTTACGATTATCAAACGTAGTTATCGGTCGTATCATCGAGAGCTTCAATGTACATTTGTAATTTCAACACACTGATCCATAGTTTGTGTAGAAGCTTCCAAAAGTCATAAATACCCCAGTATTCGTAACACCACTTCTAGAGAGAATAGTTATTTGACTGCTATCCATTTCATATCATTGGAAAATATTCGTCTCACCGCTCGCAAAGAGTGAATTTCCCGTAGAAGTGAACGTCCACATGATAATACCTGAATTCGTCATACTGAGGCTAATGCCTGTATTGCTTCCCACTTCGACTTCAGGAATTCGAAAATAGAACTTGAAATTATTCGGATCTCCCATTCCAGAAGGAATGACGAGTTGTACTGGATTCCCGAGTCACATGAGATTCCAGTTCTTATCGTACGGACTATTACCATTTCCAACGGAAGGGATGCTTGTTCATCCTGTAGCAATTGTGATGGACTTCCCTGTTGAGCTAAATCCTCAGACGGAATTATTCTGGATCATCCAGGGTGTATACTTGTTCACTCCTCCCGTAAAGAGGGACTCTTCGATTATACCAAGGGCGTTATAATACGCAACATTCGAATTTTCGATTCATTCACTCGCCTTCGAAAAATGCAGAAGCTTCTCAATAAATACCGTACTCATGATAGTGAGAATGATGAGTACAACGAGGGCAATAAGAATTGCTGATCCAGATGTATTGCGAACGAACATAGAACCAAAGAGAGAAGAGATAGAGACTTATTCCGATCAGAGATCTTCGAGGTTGATCGTTGTTGATATAGTGATAGTTGGATCATCATTCTTGATGATCGATCGTCTCTTCCATCAGAATCCGAGAGTGATCTGAATCTTGACATACGGATGAATGAATGGACTCAAGAATCCAGGAGTACCAGAGACATCATCGACCGCTTTCCATGCATACCATGGATTCTTGATAGGGTAGATATAGAATCTGAGACTTTTGACGTTGATATAATCAGGAAATATATCGATCCAATCTGTATCATTATTGAATGAGAGAGTGCCATATCCTGGGAGTACCTTCCCCGCGCATCGCCAATCTTGATCACAGACCCATGTATCAATATTACCATCGAAAGCTCCATTTCCAAGAGATCCATCATGATCTTTTCCGAGATCTTTTCCATCCATTCGAAAGATCTGGATATTGCCGAGACAGCCACTTCCAGTTGTCATATCGCACGTGACTCATGATGGTGCGTTTGGGTCAACTTTGTAATTCCAACGAAAATAGACTCTTTTTTTCTTCAGAGTATTGATGAGATAGAGTTCAGCCATAGGATTCGCGATTACCGGTGGACCATCTCCGAGCTCGATATCATCATCATCTCAGATAATTCCTCCTACTCCATCCTCATCTCCTGGCACATATGGAGCATCACTATCTTGATTCCCATTGTAGTCCGTGAATTGGATTCGATATTCACCAAATCGTTGACTCGTTCATGAATAGTTGGTATCTGGATTGGATCAGTCATTGAATGAGTTATAATCCTTGAGGCATCCGCCCGTTCCCATGAGCGATCCATTCTTACTGCG
>JAYTYQ010000226.1:0-7806 GCA_043742285.1 Candidatus Altimarinota bacterium | reverse complement strand
GGGAATCGGATACCGAAGAATGAGAAACTCCTCATCAGAATGCAAAATGAAGGTTATGAGATCGCGAATCATAGCTATATCCACCCTCGATTTTCGCGTCTGCCCATTTTTCGCTATACTACTGAAGTTTGGCGAACTGCTCTCATGATCTGGTCTGTGACGAATGTCTATCCGACATTTTTTCGATTTCCGTATGGAGACGAGGATCGTCGGATAGGATATTTTCATCGTGGTCCTATTATCGGCTGGAATGTCGATGCATATGATTGGAAAGAGAAAAACCCAAAGAAACTCACAAAAAATATCGTGAGACAAACGCAATCTGGAAGCATCATTCTCTTGCATGATATCAGGGAAAATACCCTCAATGCACTTCCTACTATTATCGAGAATCTCGAGGCCGAAGGGTATACCTTTGTACCCCTTCGAGCATTGATCGGATACGATGCGCACGTCAACTATAGAAATCTTCACTTCTCTTCAGCAACTGGATCTGGACAAGTAGGGAATCACGAGCGTTAGAGTCTGTTGAGCATGTTTCCCTTGCCCACAAAAATGAAGAAACCAAAGACGCGAAATAGACTCTTAGAATAATCGCATCACATTATTGGCCTCAAGGACGATCACATCACGCTTCACAAGTTCGATGAATGATCGCATCGTCGCTTCGACATCGACCATCGCATCGTGAGCTCCCTCGAACCACTCGTCGAAGAGATGCTTATGCAGTTCTGCAAGTTTCGGGGGTTTGTACGAAAATCCTCTTCCCTGAAGCTTGCAATAGTCAGTCGATAAACGCATCGTGCAGAGAGATTTCATCGGAGAATAGTCTCATTTTCTCCCCAATCGCTGCAGTTCATACCCCAAGATCTCTTCATCATATTCGATATTGTGTCCTGAGACAACATCGGCTCCATTGAGTATACGAACTATCATTGATGCATGGTACTCGAATGCCTCACATGCTTCAATATCACGATCATAGATACCATTCACCTGAGACGCCGCGAAAGGAATCGCGATGGGAGGCTTGATGAGAATGTCATGTCGTTCGAGCTCAGTGTAGACACCAGCAGTAACGTCTCAGATGATGGCAGCGAATTGGAGAATATAGGGTTGCTGAGAGATATTGCCTCCTCGAGTCGGGAGTCATGTCGTCTCTGTATCCCAGACACAAATTTTCATAGCTCATTAGTTAATGTACACAAGATCTCTAAAGATACCCTCACAAATATATTCTTTTGTGTGACTGTGTGTGTATCTTTTTAAACTAATAAAATTTCTTGTAATCAAAGCTCTTCATATCCGTATCGATGCGGCGGATAATGTCGAGAATCACTCCCACCACGATGATGAGTCCAGATCCTGAGATGAGGAAGTCTATATTGGTTGTGCCACTCGAACCGAAGGTACCAAAGTCGTTGTTGAGCTTCGTGATCGCATATGGGAACACGGCAATGATCGCGAGGAATGCGCCTCCCCAAAGGTTGAGTCTGTCAGAGACTGACTGGAGAAATCCTGCCGTCTCACGCCCTGGACGAATCCCGGGGATATATCCACCGCGCTTCTGGATGCTCTCAGCAACCTCTGTCGTATTGAACGTGATCGAGACGTAGAAGAAAGCAAATCCGAGAACCAGAAGTGCATAGATCGCGATATAGATCCAGCCAGGATTTTGCATCGAGAGGTTGGTTGCGAGCCAATTCCCTATATCAGCTGACATACCCGTTCCACGTTTCTGCATGATCTGACCGATCAATGAGGGGAATGTGATGAGTGCCACGGCGAAGATGATCGGCACCATACCTGCTTGATTGACTCGGATTGGGAAGTAGGAACGCTCATCTCGACCAGTTCGAGTATAGACAAGTGGAACCTTGCGATATCCTTCCGTGAACTTCACAATGATAAAAATCACCGCAACCGTCAGAAGTGCGAGAACTACCAGAAGTGGGTAAGCACCCGTCGAGACATAGTTCATGATATGCGACGGTACTCCAGCAAGTACTCAGGCGAAGATAATGATCGAAGATCCATTTCCGATACCGGATTCGGTGATGATGTCCCCGAGCCAGAGAAGGATCATCGTCCCTGCCGTAATGAAGAGCATCGCTGGAAATACGATACCCCAGAAGTTCGAAGTATTGATAATCTGCGCGCCACTATCTCCTGTGCCGATGAGCGTATTGAGGAGGTAGATCATCCCGTAGCTCTGCGCGAATGCGAGTGGGATCGTGAGATAGCGTGTATAGTTGTTGATCTTCTTCTGTCATTGTTCTCCTTCCTTCTTCAGTGACTCGAGTGATGGGACGATAACCGCGAGGAGCTGGATGATGATCGTCGCATTGATATACGGTGCCAGTCCCATGAGAATGATCGAGAAATGCTCAAGTCCCCCTCCCATAATAGAACCGAAGAACGCGAGTTGCGTATTCGCCTGGAGCTGAGCTGTGAAGGCTTCAAGAAGTTCCACATTCACTCACGGAACGGGGATCACCGAGAGGAGCTTGTAGACAGCAACAATCCCGAGTGTGATGAGGATTTTCTTTCGGATATGTTCTGTTGCCCAGACTTTTCGGATATTGGTGATCATAGAAAAATATTAAGATTTCGCGTATTGTAGGAGGAAAATGGGAAAAAGCAAAAAAAAGGATAAGAGAATTTGACTAAAACTAATTGAATATGGTAATATCCACTCACTTGCTAAAAATATGCTAAAAGAAGTAGATACATCCATTGAAGAGATTGGGAAAGCTCATCCAGATTCACACAGTACATCTGTTCGACGAGCTTTAAGGTGAGATAAATATAGATTTATTGGCACAGCCCAACGTGCCGCAATGCAATTAGGAATTAGAAATTGTTCAGAATATGCTTCAAAATATAAGCAAGATCTACGTCTCCCTTCAAGTCCGGATAAGTTTTATCGTGAAAATTGGGACTGATGGAAAATATTTCTAGACACTGGGGATCATTTCCATACAACTTACATGGAGACTGTGGAAGCCATCAAAAGAATATCACCAAAACCTACATCTATAGAAGATTATAAAGATCATCGAAAACAAGATAAGAAACTACCATCACGCCCTGACTTAGCATATTTGGATAAATGATGGGTAAATTGGAATATATTCTTATGAACTAAAAGTCATGCTTTACAGATTACATATGAAGTAGCTCAATCTATTGCCATGAATCTTGATATTACATCATCAACCCAATATAAGCGAAGATGTAAGGAGGATTGACGACTTCCTTCACAACCAAATAAAAGTTTTCAACCAAATTGGGTAAATTGGGCAACATTTTTAAAGAAAAAGATTATACAGCGTCATCTCACTTTGAATGCTGCATCACTAGCAACAATGATGGATAAAAGAATCACAAGTTCATACACCTACGAGCAATACTACTCTCATAATCCATGACTACCGAGATTTCCCGCAAGAACATACAAACAAGAATGGCAAAGTTGGGAGCATTTTTTGGGTAAAAATTATAATCCGAAAAGGGTAGAAGTTGAAAAAACTGGATTTCATGCGACATCAGCTCACTTTAATCGAAAGACTAAAGATTGCTAACATACACAATATACCTCTCGATGTGGGATTATTCTTGGATAAATTCAGAGAAATTATGTCGATTGACTCCCAAAAATTGACTCTCAGGATAGGCATCACGGAAAGCTTTTGGTATGCGAATTGGTTTCTCACCCCACTTGAATTCATATGCTGAGAGCTTCCCATTGTACTCTTCGATATAGTCGATCTCTGCTTGTGTATGACTCCGCCAGAAATATGTATTTCGATAGAGGAGATGATTCTGGAGATGTTTGTATCGTTCAGATATGAGAAAATTCTCCCATAGTCATCCAATATCTGATCTCAATTCGATAGGCTGGAATTGGCTGATGAGGGCATTTCGTATACCGACATCATAGAAATATATTTTTTTACTGAATTTGAGTTCATTCCTGAGATTCCGAGCGAATGAGGGAAGACGAAAAATCACAAAAGACTTCTCAAGGAGATCGATATACCGAAGGATTGTCGCTCGTCCAACACCGAGCAGTGTCGCAAGTTCATTATCAGATACTTGATTCCCTACCTGGAGTGCGAGTGCCTGAAGAAGACGAACGAGAAGATCAGGTTTTTTGATATTCTCATGTTCGAGAACATCCTTGTAGAGATAGTTGCTCGCAATATTGCGAAGAAGCGTTTCTGTGAGAGTATAATCCTGAGATAAGATACTATCAGGATACATACCGAATCTGAGAAAATCTGGAATCTTCGAATTCAGTTGATGTCTACTATAGAGTTGTCCGAGTTCAGCTATCGATATACCTCAGAGGTGGAACTCTATCTGTCGTCCTGTCAAAGATTCATTGATCTCTTGAGCAAGATCGAATGATGATGATCATGTGGCGATGATCTGGATTTCTGGAAAATTATCAACCAGGATTTTGAGATTGAGTCCAATATTACGCACCCGTTGTGCCTCATCAATCACGATGAATTTCGTGTTTCCGAGAGTGCTCTTTAGCCGATCCTTATTCTGTGATTCAAGTGATTGCCTCACGTCGAGCTGATCTGCATCGAGATAATCTCGAGGATTTCCATATTTTTTGAGAAGACTCTTCGCAAGAGTCGTCTTTCCTACGCGTCGAGGTCAGTATATGACCAGGATTTTCCCTTTTCATATCCATTTCTCTATAGAATTTTGTAAGTCTCTGTATATCATTGTATATGAATATAGTATGTTAACTATCGGAATTTATATAAAATATAGCTTATATTACTTTTTTGATCCTGAAAAGCAAATGAAAAAAATCCACACCTCTCGATGTGGGATTATCTAATTTAGATATTTAGGCATTTGCAGTTCCTCCAGCCTTCTCGATAGCGGTCTTCGCAGAAGCTGAGTAGGTATCAGCAGTGACATTTACCTTGGCGGTAAGAACTCAACGACCAAGAACCTTGAGAAGTTTTCATTTCGCTCGGACGATCCGTCGCTCATAGAGAATGGCATAGTCGATATCAGTGATTCATTCGAGTGCGAGTCCCTCGATCTGATCGAGATTGACGGTGACGTATTCGATCGGTTGGTATGCTGTGAATCCTCGCTTCTTCGGAGTTCGACGAAAGAGTGGAGTCTGACCTCATTCGAATGTCGCGTATCGTTTGCGACCCGTTCGAGAGTTCTGTCCATTCATACCGCGACCTGATGTACCTCCGAGTCCAGAGCTGGCTCCACGAGCGACGCGTCGACGACGCTTCTGAGAACCTGGATTGGGCTTGAGTGATGAGAGATTGGTCATAAGTTGAGAGTTATAAAGTTCAAAGTTGTAAAGATTCAAGTTATAAAGATTCATTGTGTGAAAACTTTAAAACAATAGCTCGATACCTATTCTGCCTTCTTCTTTGCTGGAGCCTTTTTGACGGGAGACTTCTTCTCTTCTGTGAGATTTGGAGCTGATTCAGAAGTGATTGCAGTTGATTTCTTCTTGGAAAAAGGAGAGACTAAGCTCAGTGGTCTGAGAGATGCGAGTGCCGTGAGTGTGACTCGAGCATTGGTAATCTTATTCGGAGCACCGTGTTGTTTTGCAATGATATCTTTGAGACCTGAGACAGCGAATATCTTTCGTACTGAACCACCAGCGATAATACCCGTTCCTGGGTGCGCAGGGTGGATGAAGAGAGATGAAGACTTGTAGTTCGCAGATATATCGTGAGGTATTGTCCCATTGACGATAGAGAATGTGACAAGATTTTTTTTCGCATCACGTATTGCTTTCTCGATAGCAACCTGTACTTCTCCTGCCTTTCCGATACCAAGTCCGACTCGACCCTTCCCATCACCGATCACAATCGAAGCACGAAAGCGGATCTGACGACCACCGGCCGTGACACGAGTCACACGATCGATAGAAAGAAGTTCTTCTTTGAATTCTTTTTCCTCCTCACGCATACCATCACGACGAGGACCCTTCCTATCGCTTCGTGGAGCTGAACGATCACCTGATCCTGATCGTTCACCACGATTGTCTCGAGGTTGAGTTGAATCAGGAGGAGCGACAGAAACAGGAGTCTCCACGAGGGGAAGCTCAGTAAGGGTCTCAGGAGTTTGATTCTGAATATCTGACATACAAAAAAGTAAAAATTATGAAAAATCGGAAATTAGAACTTGAGACCAGCAGCACGAGCGGCTTCAGCCACTGCCTTGACACGTCCATGATAGAGATACCCCCCTCGATCGAAGATACATTCGTTGATGCCTTGTTCGAGCATTGCTTGAGCAATTTCTGATCCGACTTGAGTCGCTTTCTCAGACTTGGATCCAGTCTTGATAACCATATCATGCGCAGAACAGAGAGTAGTTCCTGTGAGATCATCGATTACCTGTACTGAGATATGCGAATTGCTACGAAAAACGGAAAGACGTGGCTTGGTAGCAGTTCCTTCGATACGAGCACGAACGCGTTTTGCTCGGGCAAGTCGATTTTGAGTTTTTTTCAACATAAGAAGTAATTATAAATTGTTAATTGAGAATTGTTACTTGAGAATTGTTTTGGGATTTACCATTTACAATTGACTATTTACCATTATTTACCTGCTGTCTTACCTGCCTTACGTCTGATATGTTCACCCGTGTACTTGATTCCCTTTCCTTTGTATGGTTCAGGCTTCTTGAGAGAGCGGACATAGGCAGCAAAATATCCGAGGAGTTGTTTATCGTGAGATCTGAGATGAATCTTATTTTTGTCTTCCTTATCAGCTTCGATAGCAATACCCTCTGGGGCATCAACATGGACCTTGTGAGAAAAACCGAGCGCGAGCTCCATCTTGCGTGGACCTTTGACGTCGAATTTGTATCCTACTCCGACGATCTCGAGTGACTTCGCATACCCTTCGGAAACACCGATCACCATATTCTGGATCATCGCTCGTGTGAGTCCCCAGTATGCTTTCTGTTGTTTATCTTCTGCATTCTCAATCGACACAAAAAGAGTAGATTCCTCTTGCTTCACTTGTACTCCTGGAAGTATATTGAAAGAGAGGGTTCCCTTTGATCCTTTGATGGTGATATCCGTAGCTGTGATGAGAGCCGTTACTTCCGAAGGAAGCTTTACGGGTTGTTTTCCGATTCGAGACATAATAGTTGAATTAAGGTTTTAGGTTGGAGAGATACGATTATAGATGTTAGACATGAGACGAAACAGCTTCTACTGTCGTCTCTTATCCATATCTAGCAGCTTCTCTTAATACACTTCACAGAGGAGTTCACCACCGACACCGAGCGCATGAGCCTCATATCCAGTGACAATACCACTCGGAGTTGAGAGGATGAATATTCCATACCCATTGCGTGATTTCTTGATATCAGAGGTCTTCACATAGATACGTTGACCTGGTCGAGAAATTCGACGAAAAGAAGGGATATATTTGGTCTTTCTCACATCCTGAAGGGTAATCGTGAACATACGTGTCTCATCGGAGAAAGTATAGTCAACGATATGTCCATTTTTCTTGAGAATGCGAAGAATCTCCGCTTTCAATTTGGAAAATGGCGCATCGACGCTTCCAAGACGAGCGAGGTAGCCATTTCGAATACGAGTAAGAAGATCTGCGATTGGATCGATGATCATAAATTGACAGTTTAGATTTTAGAATTTAGATTGTAGAATGTAGAATTCAGGTATCAGATTCTCAGTATGAGGTTTTTCCTTCTGGAATCTCCTATATTGAATCTGTCATCTGGAGTCTATACCTCCTATTACCAGCTCGATTTTCGAACACCCATAAG
>JAYTYQ010000225.1:0-3323 GCA_043742285.1 Candidatus Altimarinota bacterium | reverse complement strand
GAGCGTTGAAGATTCTTCTCGGAATCATCGCGTCGTGATAGCAGGAGTACCGAACCTGATTCCTGAAGGATCCATAGGCTTGCGAGTATCATCAGCTATCGCATTCATATTGAGCGTGATTCCTACTTCATCGAGTACATTCTGAGCTTCTTTTCCTGAGATACCCAGTGAGCTCCAGACATCAGCCAAGAGAAGATGATTATCAGTCCCTCAGGCAAGGAGTCTGATATTGTGGCTCTTGAATACCATTTCCATAGCTTTCGCATTTCTCAGTATTTGCTGAGAATATTCTTGGAATTCTGGAGTAAGCGCCTCGCCAAATGCGATAGCCTTGGCTGCGATGATATGCATATGTGGACCTCATTGAAGACCAGGAAATACAGACTTGTCAATTTTTTTTGCGATCTCTTCACTGTCTCGGACGAGAATGAGTCCACCTCGAGGTCATCTGAGTGTCTTATGAGTCGTGGTAGTGATGATATCGAAACCATCATGGAAGGGATTTCGTAGAGCCTTTCCTGCTATAAGTCCAGCAATATGTGCCATATCTGCCATGGTGATTGCTCAGACTTCTCGGGCTATTTCGACGAATTTCTGGTAATCCAGTTCTCTTGAGTATGCAGAAAAACCCGCGAGAATTATTTTTGGTTTGTGTTCGTGTGCGAGTCGTCTGAGTTCTTCATAGTCAATCTCTCCAGTTTCTGCATCCTTCATCTTATATCGGACGAACTTGAAAATCTTGGAAATAGAAGTCACAGGGTGCCCATGAGTGAGATGTCCCCCATGTGAGAGATCCATACCAAGAATAGTATCTCCAGGTTCACAGAGTGCAAAATATGTGGCAATATTAGCAGGTGCTCCAGAATGGGTTTGGACATTTGCATATTTGCAGTCGAAGAGCGCACAAGCTCGCTCGATACAGAGTTCTTCGAGTGGATCAGTAAATGTCTGACCACCATAATAACGCTTATGTGGATATCCTTCTGAATATTTATTTGTGAAAACTGATCCTATAGCTTCATGACAGGCCCGAGAGACATAGTTTTCCGAAGGGATGAGTTCAAGTCCAGATGATTCACGTTGTTCCTCTCACCGAATCAGTTCAGCAACTTTTTGGTCTTGTTTTTGGATGAAGTCTATATTTTGTGGAGTGCTCATATTGAGAATAATTAGAAATAATAGAATTTTTGAAAAATACTATTATCCCATTATTTGAGTCAACAATTTGGATTATTTTTGAAGAACATTGGGAAAATGATTTAGAAAGTAAGTGTTTTTGCACTCAATATTGTTTTCTCTATACTTCCAGAATTCATGAGAAGTTCATCCATCACTTTTCTCGCTCATTCGAACTGTCTATCGAAAAGATTTTTATAGTCATCTTCCTTGAATGGAATGAGAATATCAGGTAGTATACCTTCCTTATCGATTCATCGATCTTTGGGTGTATACCATCGTCAGATAGTGAGCTTGAGCATACTTCCGTCAGCCATGGAAAATGGTGTCTGCACTGATCACTTCCCGTAGGTTTTATCTCAGATAAGGATGGCTCTCTTATGATCTTGAAGCGCTCAAGCAACTATTTCCGAAGCAGAAGCTGAGAGTCCATTCACGAGTATAATAATAGGAATTTCTGTATTGGGTTTAAGAAATCATTTCGTGTACAGAGTTTCATTTTTTTTCGGATCATTTTCTCGAGTGATAACCGCTTTTGTATGTATTGGGAGAATTTCTGAGAGAATATCGACCGCACTATCAAGAAATCCTCCTGGATTATTTCGAAAATCGAGTATAATTCCTTGCGCTCACGACACCGTGAGATTTTGGAGTGATATGGAGAATTCATCAACTGTGTGTTCTCCAAAAAAACCTACTTCAATATAACCGATACTTCCTGTGAGCATCTTCTCTTGAACGGAAGGGATAAGGACTCTTTCTCGAGTGATCTCGGTACTACTCTCAGTATTATTCTCCCCACGAAGATATTTCACGGTAATTTTCGATCATTTTGGTCCGCGTATCGCATCGACCGCATCCTCAGTCTTCATACCAATAAGTCTGGTCTTATCTACCATAGTGAGGATATCACCATTTTTGAGTCCTCATTTTTCTGCGGGTGAATTTTTGAATACTTTCTGTACCTTGATTCCTCGTGAATTCTCATCGATCACCGCACCTATTCATTCAAAATCTCAACGAAGACTATCTTTGAAATCAGAAGCTGCTTTTGGTGGAAAATATGAACTATGTCTATCTCATACTGAGGCTACAAGCGCTGTGATAAATTCATTCTCAATATCTTCTTTCTTTTTTTCTGAAAAATGATAGTACTGTGTCTCAATCATTTTCTTCGCTTCTTCTATTTTCTTTGACTCAAAAACTGATGATTGTGTTGTTTCTTTCGGTCATGAGATACTACTAATAAGTGATTCTAAAGAATTTTGATTATTATTACCTGAGAGACTTTCGAAATATACTCCTGAAAAATATCCAGAGAAAAAAAGAAAAATGAGTCAAATGATTTTTTGTGAAATATGCATAGGAAATCTCTCGAAAAGAATTATACCGACTTAGTGTAGGAAAAATAGAAGAAAACACAAATAAATAAACTATAATTTTTAACAATATTTTCATGGTGAAAAATTCAAATATATCCTCTATTCTAAGTGAAAATTATATATATCTCTCCTCATCGTTTGTAAAAAATAATCTTTGAACTTTACTTTAGTAAAAGCTCAGAGTTTTTCAGAAAATACTCTATTCCATAATAGTAATATAATTATATAGAAAATATAATTCTAAAAGCATTTGTAAAAAGAAAAAAACCTTATACAATTTATGAAACATTAATTTATTATGGATACTCTTATTTTTCATTCTCGAAAAGAAAAAGAAATATTTATGCGAGAAGTTATTCAGAAGCTTCATATTTCAATACCAGAAAAAGAAATATTTGCAATTTGTATTGAAATTCTTGAAGATAAAGATTTTGAATTATTTTTTATCAAAATTTTTGAACAATTTAAGTGATTATGAGAAAATATTGGTGAACAAAAGGTATTCAATCTTATAGCTCAATAAACTATGCAATATCAGGCTACCTGTACAAAATGAAATCAAAAACTCACTCTTTCACTCCAAGCGAATAGTATTGAAGAAGCTCGATCAATGCTTCATGGACAAGGATATTCTATTATGGATATTCGAGAATTCACACAAATAAATACTGATAATACTAATTTTTTCTATTTTGATGCCAATATGAGTGGGCTCATAAAAACAGGAAAAATACAATCAGATGATATATTTAAAGCTTATAAAAA
>JAYTYQ010000224.1:0-1619 GCA_043742285.1 Candidatus Altimarinota bacterium | reverse complement strand
GCCAATCTCTGGGATTACCGAAGACTGCATCCAGAATTCGAGCCTCAAGAGAAATTGATCAGAATATTTGATGCTGGACATACGACGACATATGCTGACTTTCTCTGGATGAGTATGGTTCAATATATAGCCGATAACATCGGGAATGGCAAATATATCGACTACACGTACCCCCTTCTCGATACCATCTCGAGACTCCATCCTCACTTCACTCGCAGCTATACTCTGGCTCTTCTGCTCACTCCTTCACTGGATCCGAACAATCCGAATCATGAGAAAAACGTGAAAATAGGTGAGAAAGCATTCGCCATTGGACAAAGAGGAATTCTCGAGAATTGTGAGACTTCGAAAGTCAATCTCATTCTCTCTAGCTGAGTCAATATACATCCGTGGGATAGGACAGACCTCCGCAATCCCTGTAGTGATGGATTTATTGCCTATTATCTCGGATATGTTGCTGATGGAATTGGAAAAAGATCACTCGCATCTCGATATTATGCCCTTGCCAGTGCGAATGATGATGCTCCGAAAGCATCTCGATTCCTCTCGATCATCATGGAGGGGAAAGCAGGAGATAGGATCAATGCAGCAATACAATTCTTTCTCATTGCTATAAGTGGATATGATGAATCTCCATATCTCTGTCAACACCATGCAGAAGCACTCATTACTCTGATCTGAAAAAATAAGAATATAACTCCTGAAATGCTTGGGCAAATACAATCATACGAGAAAGAAATCAGTGCACCCAAAGACATGACGAATCCACTTGCATCGAATGCAATGAATTGTTATGCATCGATGCATCGTGGAATCAAGCAGTCCTATCTTGGCTATATCACTGACTCTGTGAATAAAACCCCCAATATACTCGATGGTTCTGGAATAGTTCTCGATACCATCATTTCGAAATGAATGCTCCCCTTTCCAAAGTGATATGACGGATATTCAATCCAGAGAATGGACGATGGAAGCTTCGAATATAGAAAATTTTATAAGTAATACTTCCTCCTATGATTCGCTTTGATCGAGAAACTCTGAAGAAATGGCAAGAATCCGGCGTCACTGATATTCGTTGCGAATTCATCGCAAAGGGATGCGAAGGAACGACACTCATCGTCTCGGAATGAACGTGAGAATGATATGAGCTCATAGAAATTCAAGATTCTCCCGTACAATGCCATATTGATAAAGCTTCTCGCGAAGTACTCAATGGATCATTCGTCACTCATACTCGTGGTAAGTGGATACTCTCGAGCGACAACGTCCTCGCGCATTGTGGATGTGGGAAGAGTTTTCAGGCAAAAACCGGTAATCCCAAAATCGATAAAATCCGACTCCTTCGTTCAAAACTGGAAAAAAGAAATCATACGCATTAAGAAATATACTAACCCTTTCCAATGATTGGGTATATGCGTCTGTCATCTCGATAGAGTGCCGAAGGTCCGCTGTGATAGAAGAGATCTTGCCCTAGAGTATAGTTGCTGAATTATTAAACCCGTTGAGTATATTCTCCTTTTTGGACTTAATGTAACTTTTTGTGTGGCTGTAGGTCTCCTATTTCTTGATGTGCGTCTTGAAAAGAAGCTCAAAAATGAGCGCAAGTTTTCTAGGTTTAG
>JAYTYQ010000223.1:0-5119 GCA_043742285.1 Candidatus Altimarinota bacterium | reverse complement strand
TTTAATACCCTTCTAGAACAAATACTCTCCCATAAGCCCACCTTTCGTCGTAAGCTCAAGACCTGATAAAAATAGGTTGCATCAAGTCCAAACCCATATAAGTTTATTCTCATGACGAATGTGTCTATGGAAAAACATTTTATTATTGAAATAACTCGATAATATGAAAAAACAAACAAACAGAACTACGAATAGTACGGCATATGAAGGATTCGTTCGTCATAACATATACATCGTAAATCCTATAGCAATAATCAATCTAATTGACTCTTGCATGACAAGCCATATCTGAAATCACCATTGACTGACACCATCATTGATTATGGTGATGAGCTTTCATGTGCCTAGAGATTCTGTGTAATTATTATCTATCTTTATGAATTTTGAGAGATACTTTTCTGATACGTATGATTGCGTATTTCACTCGATTTCCACCCATCACCATTGTCTGATAAGAAAATTAAGCACCTCATAGGAGATGATAAATACTCCATATACTCATAATATATACCCAAATGATTCGGGTTTATGAAGTAGGTAGTATGTGAATTTTTCTAAGAATAGAACATGAACCACTCAGTTTAGTCACCATAAAGATGCTACACATACTCAACGTAAATACATAAGCCTATCTGATTCTATTGGCTCAAAAAACCTCTTCGCCTTATCCATAAATGTCATTTCTGTATTTTTCATATCTTGACTATATCGAAAACAGGTAAAATTCCAAAAAACAGAGCAAGATATCTCACTCCGTTCGATATGACAGGGACTATTTTTTCTTCGCTGGTGCTTTTTTCTTTGCTGTCACTTTCTTCGTAACCGTTTTCTTTTCTGGTGCTTTTTTTGTCACTGATTTTTTCTTCTCTTTGAATGCTCATGGTATCTGAGCTACGATCATCTCCTTCACTTCTTCGAGTGTGAGGGATTTTATTTCTTCTATATCAGTTATTTTCTTGGCTCCACGCTTGAGATAGGCATTTTCTTTCCCGAATTTGATAAATGGCCCATATCGTCCATTCTCGACCGAGATTTTCTCTTCACTCCAGTTATGAATATATCGATTGGCTTCTTTCTCGACCTTCGCAGCGATGAGAATCTGCGCATCTGTCTCAGAGAGTTCATCGAAGTCATAGCGAGCAGGAACATTGATATAGAGATCACGCCACTTGAGAAATGGTCCGAATCTACCCTTCCCCTTCGTATATGGCTCATTCTGATAGTGACCAGCAGGGGCATTTTCGATCTTCTTGGCTTCGATAATCTCAATGGCTCTTTCGAGATCGACTGCATGAGCATCTTCTCCTCGGGGAATAGAGACAAAATCATCCCCCCACTTCACATAGGGACCATAGCGACCTTGCCCAAGAATGACTCATTTCTCTTCATATTTTCCAATCTCTTTCGGGAAAACAAAGAGCTTCATCGCGTCATCGAGCGTGACATCATCGATGGACATTCCGGGTGCGAGATTCGCATATCGAGGTTTCTCTTCTTCGGCGAGTTCTTCAGGTGCTCCGATCTGGACGACAGGACCAAACCGACTCATACGAGTGAGTACAGTACGACCCGTTGCACTATCTATTCCGAGGATTCGCTCTCAGGCAAATCGTCCTTCTGTACCAAGAGCCGACTCAATCGATGCATGGAATGGCGTATAAAATTCTCAGAGCATCTTCTGCCAATCGAGCTTCCCTTCCGCGATCCTATCGAACTGTGATTCTACTTCCGCTGTGAAACTATATTGCATGAAATTCGAGAATTCCTGATCGAGATAATCCACCACGACAAATGCGATATCCGTAGGAATCAGTTTCTTGGATTCGATGACCACGTATCCTCGATCCTGAATAGTCTGGATCGTAGGTGCATAGGTCGAAGGTCTGCCGATTCCTTCGGATTCGAGCTTCTTGACGAGTGCAGCTTCTGAATATCTGGGTGGTGGGAGGGAGAATTTCTGAAGCCCAGAAAAATCCGTTGATGCGACTGTTTCTCATTTTTTCACAAGGGGGAGCTTCTTCGATTCAGACTCTTCATCCTGTTCTTCATCTGTTCATTCGATATAGAGCTTCATAAATCCAGGGAATTTGATCACTTCCCCCTTCACAATCCAATCCTCATCATGTCACGATGGAGCAAAGTGATAGGTCGTTGTCTCGATTTCTGCTTCCTTCATCTGACTCGCAACGGTGCGCTCCCAGATGAGACGATAGAGCTTCGCTTCCATGCCATCGAGCGAGACCATATCAGGAGTCTTTTCGATATAAGCTGGACGTATTGCTTCATGTGCTTCCTGAGCAGAAGCTTGTTTTGTTTTATATTTTCGACCATTGGGGAGAGAATATTCACGACCGAATTCTTGCTCGATAAAAGTTCGTGCCGTATTCAGGGCCAGATCAGAGAGGTTCACACTATCTGTTCTCATATAGGTGATATGTCCATTCTGATAGAGTCGCTGGGCAATATCCATAGTCATCTTGACTCCGTAGCCGAGCTTGCGAGAAGCCTCTTGTTGAAGGGTCGAAGTAGTGAATGGAGCTCATGGTGTTCGTGTCGATGCCTTCATCTCACTCTCCGTGAGGACAAAATCTTCTCGATGAGAAAGCGCGAGAGTTATATTTCCTTTTTTATCTTTTGTTGGAATCAGTGTTGTCGAACTAATGCCATGCCGAGCGAAAAAATCCCGTGCATCCTTTTCACTCTTGAACTTGAGAGATTTGCCGCCGATCTTGTTGAGGTCAATTGTCATGGGTGTAGTTCCCCCTATTCGAGCGGAGAGTTTCCATGATTCCTCCGGATCAAATGCCCGAATCTCTCGTTCACGTTCGACGAGAATCTTCACAGCAACCGATTGTACTCGCCCAGCCGAGAGGCCTGAACGAACCTTGCGCCAGAGAACCGGTGAGACTTCATATCCGACGATACGATCTAGTATTCGACGTGACTGTTGGGCATTGACGAGATCAATATCAATCTTTCATGGATTATCAAAAGCTTCAACAATCCTCTCTTTTGTGATTTCATTATATTTTACGCGTACCGCATTTTTTGGATCAATACCAAAGATATGAGCTAAATGCCAAGCAATTGCTTCTCCTTCCCTATCAGGATCTGTTGCAAGAATGATAGTATCGAATCCTTTAGCCAGTTTTTTCAATTCAGCAACTCGTTTCTTTTTATCTGGAGATACTTCATACTCTGCCATAAATCCTCACGCAATATCAATTCCAATATTTTTCTCAGGAAGATCGCGAATATGACCGAAGGAAGCCTCCACCTTGAAATCTTTTCAGAGGAATTTTTCTATGGTTTTTCCCTTCGCAGGGGACTCAACGATAACCAGATTTTTGGACATAATATGAACGTGAAAATATTGCTCCCCACTATGGAGATGGGAAAAGAAAAGTCAAAAAGAAATGATTTTTTGGCAAGAAATGCGATATATATACTCTAACTAGCTGGAGCTCACGGACCAAGTGAGTGACAAGAATTGAGGTTTGCTTTAACAATTTCTGATTGTATGAAGAACAGGAGAAAATGCAAATGAATTTTGGAATTCATGACTTCTTGCATAGAATACATCAATAATTCTGATTCACGATTATTTAATTCTTGATGCTTCTCATTATGAAAATCATTTGCTCGAGTATCCTCTTTCTCATGCTGATGACTGGATGTCGTCAGGAAACAATAATTCCACAACCAACTCACGATACTCTCTCAAGTGGCGTGACTCAATCGAATCATACCACAACAGGTATGCTCTCTCACACAGGGGAAAGTGATGAAGTGGAGACAGAGATATCGATCTCATCCTGATCAGGAATAAATCTATCTGATAGAGATACGAGCCTTCGGAATATTGACTCCATCCTAGAGAAATAAAAAAGCCTCCGTTTGGAGGATTTTTCTACATATTTCGATTATCGAACGGTCTTCAGGAGTACTCGCATCTCATCAAAGTCTGACTCAGCAAGTGCCGTTTTCTTCTCTGTCGTACGCTCGAATGCACAGAGAATCTCTTCATTAGCTGCCTGTCCCATCGCACTACGAATAGCCGAGAGTTGCTGGACGATTTCTTTCACATTGGCCTCATCTTCGATCATCTGGATGACACCACGAATCTGTCATTCGATGCGACGAAGACGATCTGCGACACGTTTTTTTTGAGCGATATCTTTGATTTTCATAGGAATTAAGTATTGAAATATAGAATAAATCTAAACTTGGATTACACTTGGGAGTATATACAAAAATGACTTCTATGCAAGAAATAATTTTATTTCCTGAAGAAATCCTTATCTGGAAAGGAATTTATAAATATAGATTGAGTATATCTCTTGAAGAATTTTGCAACATTTTTCGACGATTGAGAAAGGGTAAATATTGAGTTTGAGTATTGAGATGAGCTTTTGTAGAGTATTGATGGCGGAGAGAGGGGGATTCGAACCCCCGATACCTTTCGGCATACACCCTTTCCAAGGGTGCGCACTAAGCCACTATGCGACCTCTCCGTATTGTCCACGATCCCATAGGATATCTCCATTCTGAGAAAGCAGATCGATTGTATCAAAAAGAAATTCCTTTGCAAATTTTAGACGAATAAATTTCCATTTCTTGATTTTTTTCATATACTCTCACCAATATTTTATTCACATTGTATGCAAGAACTTTTCGAGAAATTCTTCCATGGACTCGGAATCGAAGTCACATCTATAACTATAATAGAAGAAGGTGGTGATATATCTCTGCGTCTTGAGACACCCGACTCCCCTCTCATTATCGGTATGCACGGGAAAAATCTCGAAGTATTCCAGCACCTTCTGTGTCGAATGCTTGAGAAGACGGTTGGTCACTTTGTGCACCTGCACCTCGAGGTGAATGACTACATGAAATCCAAAGATGAGCGCCTCTTCCGATTTCTCGATAGCAAGATCACCCTCGTCATGGAGACGAGGGAAGTCACTCGCATACCGAATCTCAATGCCTATGAGAGAAAAAAAGCACATAACTATATCGCTGAGCAAGCTCTCGAATGAATCACCACGAAAAGTGATGGAGAATGAATAGAACGCTCGATCTACATATCCTATAATGGAGTGATTCCCTCGCCAAAAAC
>JAYTYQ010000222.1:0-2334 GCA_043742285.1 Candidatus Altimarinota bacterium | reverse complement strand
GTGCTTGTCAGTCTTCTGGCAATGGTCCTTGGCTATGGATATGGGGATAGATGCTACCGATTGAGTATCCAAGCGCTCGAGATCATGCAGAACGAACTTCATATTTTCGAAGGCAAAAAACATATCACTGGTACCATCGATACCCGTGTCTTCTCCAAGGAAAGAAGTGACATATATCGACTCAATATCGACACTGTTGACACCATATCGATACGAGATGGCCCTATTCCAGAAGGGAAATATTCCATATTTATCGAAGTTCCTTCGAATCTCGATATGCATCCTGGAGAGAAGATAGGATTTGTGGGAAAGGTGAGCAAAAATATCCATTTCCCTCTCAGTGGCTATGAGCGCTATGCGTTTTCTCATGGGTGATATGGATCAAGTTTTGTTCCTATTTTCGAACGAAAACAGAAAAAAAATCCTGGATGGCTTCGGTCCATTCGAGAATACTCTGTTCGTGAATTTCGCTCAGGTTTTCCGAGAGATGTCTCAGGTGTTCTTCTGGGTATGATGATCGGGGTGGATGAATACCTCGAGACGGATGTGAAGTCCGCATTTATGAAGAGTGGGATCACTCATATTCTCGTAGTAAGTGGATCAAATATTGCTTTTCTGATCATGTTTCTCATGTTCTTCCTCAAGTATACGAAGATAGCACGGTGGGGAAGATTGTCCATCATCACGAGCATAATTCTCTTCTATGGATTTCTCGTTGGATGGGAAGTGTCTGTTCTACGGGCTACGATCATGGGAATTCTCTCCTATTCGATCGTCGAATATTGAGGAAGGGTATCGAGTATTGCGACTCTTGTTGGTGCAGCATTGATACTGACTCTCTATGATCCTCTCGCACCCCTCTATGATGCTGGATTCGGACTCTCATTCTGAGCCACGGCAGGGATATTTATCTTTCGAGAACCGCTTCAGAATCTCTGGGCAAAGACTCGATTCCCTCCGTCATGGCTTCCATTCTTCTCTCTGAGTATAGGTGCCTCCCTCGGGAGTCTCCCCATCCTGATCTATCACTTTGGGGTGATCTCTCTTGGATCGATACTCATCAATATCCTGATCGCCTGAGTTCTCGGTTGGATTCTCTTCACGTCGGTTCTCTACATTCCACTCAATCTTTTCTCTCACTTTTTTGCTTATTATTTTGGCTATTTGATCTATATTCCGACGAAGTATATCCTCGTTCTCAGTACATTTTTTAGTCTTTCTTATTCGATCACTGTACCTGAAGAATGGCGAACTTCGATCACACTTATAATGCTCGGTGTATATGTATTTCTCCTCCTCGAGAAAGACATATTTTCGCGGATGAACCCCATATCCAGAATCTAACATCACCATTCTCCCCTACTATATTCCAAATAAATCCTTCTCGTCAAGTGTATCTAATTTTTTGAGATCCTCATCTGCTCCATCGAGAGATTTCTCTACGGCCTTGAGTATGAGATCTGTGATGAATCAAGCATACTGATAGGCTTGTTTTCTAGGAAGGAGAACGTTACGAGAAGTGAAAAAGAAGCGAAAAAATCACTCAGAAGCGAGTATAGCTGTCTCTGAGGAATTAGACGTTAAGAGATGGAGAAGTTTTTGAGAGATGATCACTGAAGTATCTGTGAACGTGAGATACTTCTCAACGGCATTGATCCAGAGACTAATCCAATCTCTGAGAGAGGCATGTATATCATTTTCGTGAAATTCCGTTGGGTGTTCATATCGATGCAGTGTTGTGATCTTCATGGCTTTCTCATGATTTCCGAGAGTTCCGAAGAGAAAGAGTGCTGCATCAGGATAGACCAATGCTACCAGTGAGAGGATATAACGAGAAGGGAATCATTTCTCGAGCAGTTCCGTCACGAGAGGAACAAGATCTTCATAGTAGGGATTCTTGATAAAATGTATGAGAATCTGGAATAAAGCATCATTATCGCCTTTGGCTTTCTGTTCATCTTTCTTCGTTTTTTGAAGTTGGGATTGTGCTTTCTTCGATGATTCTCGTTGTTTCTCACTTTTCTCACTTGGCGCTTCTGCAGAGGCTCCACCGGATTCATTTCCATCGAGTGTAAGTTCATCCAGAGGCATAAGAGAAAAATATTAAGATATGGGCGCGATGAAGCTATCGGGAATCGGGTGCTTTTCAGCAAGATTTCTGATTTTTTCTCGGATTTCTGATTTTTTCTCGGAATCATCTTTATGCTTCATAGCTTCGATCATATATTCAGCGACGAGCGTTGAAGATTCTTCTCGGAATCATCGCGTCGTGATAGCAGGAGTACCGAACCTGATTCCTGAAGGATCCATAGGCTTGCGAGTATCATCAGCTAT
>JAYTYQ010000221.1:0-2504 GCA_043742285.1 Candidatus Altimarinota bacterium | reverse complement strand
GTATCACGCCCGAGACGAGTCCGTCACACGGCGATGATGAGGATACGTGAGACCCACATGGCTGTGAAGAGGGAGAGGAGAATACCGAGTCCGAGCATGAGTCCGAATCCCTTGATGAGGGATATACCGAACATATAGAGGATCACCGCAGACGTGAAGGACGTGATATGAGAATCCCAGATAGCGGTCCATGATTTCTCGAATCCAACCATGATCGCCTTCTCGAGTGGGAGTCCTTCATGAAGCGCTTCCTTCATGCGTTCGAAGATGAGGATATTCGCATCGATAGCAAGACCGATCGAGAGGATCACACCAGCAATAGAAGCGAGCGTGAGTACAACGCCGAATGCCTTCACGAGTGCAATGAGGATGAGTGAGTATACGATGAGAGCTATTCCTGCAAGGAGTCCTGAAGCACGATAGAATATCGTGAGGAATACGACGATAGCGATGAGTCCGATGAGTCCAGCGATGAGGATCTGATGGAGCGCATTGGCACCGATCTTTGCATCGATCGTTCGTTCACTCGTGAGATAGATCGGTGCTGGGACAATACCCGTCGTGATATTATTCGCGAGTTCTTGAGCGGATGCTATCGTATATTGACCCGTGATCACCGCTCGTCCATCAGGGATGATGGATTGTACGGTTGGAGCTGTGAGCATCTGTCCACCGACGTATATCGCGATCTGTTTGCCGATGAGACGCTTGGTGAGTTCAGCAAAGATTTTTTTTCCTTCGTCATTGAATATGAGATCCACTTGTGGACGCCCTGCTTGCGTGAATGATATTCCAGCACGATTCAGATATTTGTCGCCCAATACTTTTCCATCAGTGGTTTTCGCTTGGGTCCATGCACTCGGACGCTGATCCACGAAGATGAATGCATAGGAATATTGCCTCTCCTTCGCTCACGATGCGCTCGTGATACCATAGAGTTCGACAACAGCATATCCAGGATCTCAGATCTTGGTGAGATTCCCATCAACTCCAGAACCATATCGTTCATTGGCCAATGTCTTCATGACACCACTTCTATATGGAAATGTATTGATCGCTTCATATCCATCGAATCGGGCTTCAGATGAGAGCTTCCCGGTTCATACAAAGTATCCTACATTCTCGTACTGATCACGATATTTCGCACCGACGGTGGCAAATGGAGTGTTCTGGAGTTCGGTGAGGATATTGTTGGCAAGTCACTTTCTCTCTGCACGATCCGCCTCAGTGATCTCTTTTTTCTCTTCTCGAAATTCGAGTTGTACGACCTTCCCAATCGTCTCTTTTGCACGCAAGATATCGAGAGTACTTTTTTTCTGTCTTTCTCCTTCAGAGATATTCCCATAGTCCTGTGTTGGTATCTGGACGATGATATGTGATTCTCCCCCATAGTTAGCGGTCTGGATTGTCGGCTCTGCGAGCCCAAGTCCGTTCACACGCTTATCTACGATCGTCTTGAGTGATTCCACGACACTGGTCTCATTGACGGGATTCTTGTTATTCTTGTTCGATTCCTTCACGAGTGAGAGATCGACCTTGTAGTCGAGTTCGACCCCACCATGCAGATCGAGACCGTATTTGTACGGTTCTATGAAGCTCGGAGTTGCTATACCGAAGCTATCCCAAGGGAAGACATAGAGTCCAGAAGCAAGAGTCAAGAGAGCAATGAGTCCGAGTCGAAGCGTGAGTTTCATACAATAGATAGTAAAATAAAAATGAAAAGATACTAATTATTAAAGATAGAAAAAAATATCTATAATTAATTTACACGAATAGACAAAATAGAGAATAATAAGCTATTGAAAAATAGAACTTTTATTTTTTATATGATATCTTTTATATAAAATTGGGCTGATTATAGAAAAAGTCGATTTTTTTGCAAGAAAAAAACAAAAGTGATAGAATCCCTGTTAGATATTGTCAGTTTTCAGTTTTAGGTTCAAAGAAAATTGAACTTTCTTCTCCAAGTTACATATAGGTCTAACTCTCAACCATTAACTTCTCTTTATGAATCTGATCTCACAAGCTCGCTCATACGTTCTCGATATTCTCCGCAAATGTGAGGGCTATCCCTACCACAATCCTGATCACACTCTGAGGGTCTATGATCGGGCCACATATATTGCTCTCTCAGAAAATGTAGACGGTGAAGATCTCGAGGATCTCCAGATTGCCTGTCTCTTCCATGATACTGGATTCACGGAACAATATAGCAAAAACGAATTCATCGGGGTCAAGATCGCCCGTCATTGGCTCGAATCACACAGACATCCAAAACTTCGCATCGACAAGATCGAGGGGATAATTATGGCGACTGTTCTCTTCTCGAAGCCAAAGTCTCACCTCCAAGAGATCATACAAGATGCGGATCTCGACAATATCGGAACGCATGAAGAGTTCTACTACTCTCAGCGCTATCTCACAGAGCTGCGAATCATCGGCTGAGTCGATATTTCTGATTGCTCTTATTGGCAATTCGTCTATACGCTCCTCACGAAGTACAA
>JAYTYQ010000220.1:0-1620 GCA_043742285.1 Candidatus Altimarinota bacterium | reverse complement strand
AATCATTATTCCACTTCCCTACTCCAGCTGAAATCACCAATACTGGAATGCGAAGGAATACGAAAAAACCTGAGATATCCTTCTCGAACAAAAAAATCTTAATAAACTATCTACTATCATCAGACAAATATGACAAAATATGCAACTCTCAAGGAAATAACCAGAAATCTCATCATCGTGAGAAAGAATATATGCAAAATCTGAATACTCATGCTCGTATATGTGGCATTTCTCTCCTCAAGTCCATATTTCTATAAGATACTCATCGATGGACTCGAGGCAAATCTCCAAACAGGAATGATAACTCCAGATCTCATGATCACCATTGGAATATGGTTTTTTGCAATACTCTGAACGATTGGGATGCGTTACTTCTATGGGATATTCCTCCTGGAGACTACTCAATCGGATTGGTTCAATTTTCTAATGCGTTCGATGAAGATGATGCTCCAACTCCCGATCGACTATCATATCAGTCTCCAGCATGGTGAGAAACAAAAGATCATCGATCGTGCCAGCGAAGCCGTGTGGGACATGGGTGACAATGGAATGCTTCACATTATTCCCCAATTGCTCGTGAGTATTATTTTGATAATTTCAGGTCTCTATATTGATGTCAAGATGACACTCATTTCCCTCTTCCTACTTCCATTTGCAGTCATTGGTATTGGGTATCTCGGGAATACAGCATATCAGAATCAACATGTCGCAAATATATACTGGGACTGACTCTTCAATCGTGTTATGGATGCATTCACCAATCTGAAAGTGATCCGAATATTTTCCCGCGAGAAAGAAGAAGTCAAGATCCTCAGAGACAAGTTCTCACTCGCTCGAAACTCCCAATATCTCATTCGGAAGTTCTGGATTCTCTTCAATGGGATCGGTTGATTCTTCACGACCCTCAGTCAAGCTATCACGCTCTCTGGTGGAATGTATCTGATGATCCATGGCAAGATAACTTTCGGAACGCTTTTCTTTTTTATCGGATTTACCGAAAAGATTTATGGACCGATTTTTGTGATCTTTCAGAAGATGCAGGAGACACTTCTCCATATCGCAGGGTATGAGAAGATGCAGCAACTCTTTGCCATGAATCCCGAATCTGACAATGGGAAAGTAGTATTTCCCTGAATCACTGAATCACTCACGATCGAGAATCTCTCATTCAGCTATCCTTCAACGACTCGAGTAGTTCTACAAAATGTGAATATTGAGATCAAGAAATGAGAGAAAATCGCACTCATCGGTCATACTGGAAGTGGAAAGTCGACTATAGTACAGCTTCTGATGCGTTTCTATGAGCCGAATACATGAGAGATCATGATCGATGGGACTAATATATATGACTGTACACTTGAATCCTATAGACAGAAATTCGCTGCGGTATTCCAGGATACGACACTGTTCAGCGAAACTATCAGGCACAATCTCGAATATGTTCGTGATGGAATCACACAGGAAATGCTCGAAAAATCCTGTCGAGAAGCCAATATCCTCGACTTCATCGAGTCACTTCCCGAGTGATGGGAGACAGAAGTCGGAGAACGTGGACTCAAGCTCTCAGGAGGAGAGAAACAACGAATAGCTATAGCACGAGCCATACTGGCTGATCCCGAG
>JAYTYQ010000219.1:0-3860 GCA_043742285.1 Candidatus Altimarinota bacterium | reverse complement strand
AAACTTTTGGAAGAAAATAAGGTGTGTATATAATCCATCTACGCTTTAGAATTTTACGAGATAATCTCCTACACAACCTGGTACATCTGTACATATTAGCAACACAAGGAATGGTATGAAAGACTCTTCAAAGGTAGTTATTATTTCTTCAGTATATTCACGAACGTCTCACTCAGGAATAGAGATTATTTCGAATGATCGTCTATGTGGAAGATTCATAGTATACCGTCTTCATATCGTGCATGAGCTCGGTATTGTCGATTGATCCGAAAATACCATATACCATCGGACTTTGGTTCTCGAAGCTTGATCCGAACAGCTTCGAAATTTCCTGAGAGTATGTATTTCTTGGCTTTGAGGTATTGTCTGACCAATCATCTCTTCTCGAGGTAGTCCACAGAAGAAGCGTGTATCAGGATTTCTCGAATGATGAGAGGCATGAGATCTAGAGGTTGACATAAGAAGAGAGGGGCTCCTGCTTGGCTCTATCGTATCGATTTTTACCTTCTTCATCGAGCTCTGCATATGCTACAAAGTGTAGATCCAGTTCTTTCTCATAGAGGGCATCTTCCATACGGCGGAATTCTTCGTATCGACTCATACTGATGAGTACATTGGTCGGCTTGCTTCCGACAAAGATGAATTGCTCATCTTTCGCATTCCCGATAAAAGAACTCGTCTTACGTCTGAGGTCTGTCACAGAGATACATTGATCCGCGTACATAGAAGAAAAGTGAGAGAAATAAGATGTCTTTAATGTATCACTTTTTGATGCTTTTGCAAGCTATTTTTTCACTATATTCACGCACGTCTCTCAAAGGAGAAGTTATTATGCTGGCATGAGTTCACTCTTGGAGAGATGCATCTCTACTCTCTCGAGCTCACTGGGAAGACACTCTATGAGTTCTATACCGATAATCTGATGATCTACATCGAAATCACAGAGCATATTGTCAGTCATCTCTGTTGTATATGCTACTGGCTCGCGCGAGAATCGGATATATCCAGAAGATGATACAGAGTCGTATGATTTAATCATAAAAATATGAGGTTATAAGAATAGTGTGCTTGCCCTTATTTTTTGCGATGATTTTTATTTTTCTTCACTCATATACTCAGTATATTGTGATTTTTCCTTTCTCATCTTCTTCTTGTCTTCCATTTTTCCATACAGTTTCTAGCATATCTTCTGTGATTCCTCTTTGGTTCATTCTCTCGACCATATGGAGTGTATAGAATATTCCCATAAACGTATTGTATTACTTTTTCCGGGGATTCAATTATTTCTTCAGTATATTCACGAACGTCTCACTCGGTATACTCACTCTGCCGAATTGTTTCATCTTTTTCTTCCCTTCTTTCTGCTTCTCGAGGAGCTTGCGCTTGCGAGTGATATCTCCTCCATAGAGCTTCGCAGTGACATCTTTGCGCATAGCAGATATATCTTCACGGGCGACGACGTCATTGCCGACGACAGCCTGGATCGCGATTGCGAATTGGGCTTTCGGGATATTCTCCTTCAGCTTCTCACATATTCGTCCGCCGAGGTAGCGAGTACGAGTTCGATGTGCCATCATCGAAAAGGCATCGACAATATCTCCAGCGACACGGATATCCATCTTCACGATATCATCGATCTTGTATCCCATCGGTTCATAGTGGAGGCTCGCATATCCAGAGGAGAGTGACTTCAGATCGTCATAATAGTCTCAGACGAGTTCGCTCATCGGGATCTCATAGTGCAGTACGACACGACTGGCATCGAGATAGGTCTGATTCCGAAATACTCACCTGCGTTCCTGAGCGAGTGCCATGAGGTTGCCGATATATTCATTGGGCGTGATCATCTCGACCTTGGCGATCGGTTCTGCGATATGGATATAGGTTCCAGGCTTCGGGAGATCTTCGGGGTTCGAGATCCAGACGTATGTACATGTATGACCTTCCCATTCTATGAGCTCAGGAGTCGCTCGAGGATAGAGGGCACACTTATCTCCTCAGATAAGGACCTTGTATGTCACCTGCGGACTCGTGATGATCACGTCCATCCCATGTTCACGCCAGAGCCGTTCCTTCACGATATCGAGATGGAGGAGTCCGAGGAATCCACAGCGAAATCCATACCCGAGTGCGGGAGAGGCTTCATGATCTGCGACGAGGGAAGAATCATTCATCTGGAGCTTCTCCATAGCATCCTTCATCTTCGGATATTCATCGGTCTCGACAGGAAATACACCCGCGAATATGTAGGGAGTGATCCGCTTGAATCCTGTGATGGCATGCTTGGAATCATTCGTTCCAGCGAATATCGTATCGCCGACTCGTGCCTCAGAGATAGACTTCAGTCCCGTGACGACATAGCCGATCTCACCTTCATAGAGGACATTGGTGGGAGAATACTTGGGACGAAAACATCCGACTTCGAGCGCTTCGATCTTGGCTCCAGTGTTGATGAATTCGAGCTTGTCTCACTTCCTGATCTCTCAGGAGAAGAGCTTCAGATAGACAACGACTCACTTGTACGTATCATACTGAGAGTCGAATATGAGTCACTTGACTGTTGATTTTGTCACGTCTGAAGGCGATAGCGGTATCATTCCCCCTTTTCAAAGGGGGTTAGGGGGATTTTGCTCTGATTCTCAGAAACTACTCCCCCTATCCTCCACAGAGGCGGTCGGACTCGTCCCCTTATCAGGAGGACTTACAGCCATAAAATTCGAATTTTTATCGAGTTTTTTTGGTTCGGGGATTTTCGCTATGACGGCATCGAGTATGGTCGAGACGTTCATCCCGGTCTTGGCTGATACGGGGATGATATCTTCGAGCTTGCAACCGAGGAGATTCATCACTTCCGCACTCACCCGCTCTACATCTGCAGAGGGGAGATCGATCTTGTTGAGTACGGGGATGATCTCGAGATCATTCTCCATCGCGAGATAGACATTCGAGAGGGTCTGTGCCTCTATCCCTTGACTCGCATCGACGACGAGGATCGCTCATTCGACGGAGGCAAGCGAACGTGAGACTTCATACTGGAAGTCGACATGACCTGGAGTATCGATGAGATTGAGTTCGATTCACTTCCATTCCATGCGTACTGGCGTGAGCTTGATCGTGATACCACGTTCTCGCTCGAGATCCATCTGATCGAGTGTCTGTGACTGGATCTCACGCTTCTCGAGCGTTCCTGTGATCTCCATGAGGCGATCCGCAAGAGTGGATTTCCCATGATCGATATGGGCGATGATACAGAAATTTCTGATTGATTGAGGCTTTGACATAATAAATTGCTTTTCTAGAAAAAATGATACATTGTACTTACAAATCGACATTCGTCGCAACGCCCTCATCTTCATCGGTGAGGGTAAAATTTTTAAATATGGTAGAGCGAATATTTTCGAGTACTTTTCTGAAATCTGAGCTATCCAGAGTTCAGATTCTTTTATGCAGTCTCTTGGCATCGAGTATTCTCAGTTGGCTCGTCATAGCACTGATATTCTCTCACCCAAGAGTTATCGATACGTAGAAAGGATTCTCTGATTTGGTTTTACTGGAAAGTAGAATTCCAAGAAAAAGATTTCTATTGAACTTGCGTACTATGAGTACAGGTCGGGTATATTCAGTTCATTTTCCATTCTCTTCACTTCCGATATTTTCCCCAAGAGAAGACCAGAAAATATCCCTTTCCCGAAATGAGGGAACATATTTCCTACTATGAAGAGTATATTTTCGTTGTATCCAATGCAGGAATTTTTCGTACATAGGCGTATCATAGCGAAAAGATGGGAAAAGACAAAAGAGAGTGAGAAAAATATTCTACACAAAAATATATAATTGTCTTGACAAGAGAGAGAGAGTTC
>JAYTYQ010000218.1:0-1320 GCA_043742285.1 Candidatus Altimarinota bacterium | reverse complement strand
TGGAACTATTCTTATGAGTCATCGACGCTGATCCATCGATATGCTCTCGAAAATGGAGGACTCAAGTATATCTATACGACGAAGATTGCTGGTAGTCCGATGAACCAATATTCTATGGATGAAGATACGAGTGGTAATTTTCGACTTGTCACACAGAAGTACTCTTGGTCGAGCGGTGTGAATAAAAATGCCTCTAAACTTTCTATCATCAATCCAAGTGGAAAGATGATCGGATCCCTTGCGAATATCGCTCCAGGGGAGAATTTCCAATCGGCTCGATTCATCGCGAATCGACTCTACCTAGTCACCTTCGAGCAGATTGATCCACTCTTTGTCATCGATCTCTCTGATCCTACCACCCCGAAGGTTCTCGGAGAACTCAAGATGCCATGATACTCGACCTATTTGCATCCATATGATGCGGATCGACTCATCGGTATCGGCTATGATACCTTCACGAATAAATACGGAGGAGTACAAAATAGCGGACTCAAGATCGATTTGTACAATGTCAAAGATGTCAAGAATCCCAAACAAGAAGGCTCTCTCACGCTCGGTGATAATGGTTCCAGTTCTGAAGTCCTCACCAATCCTCGAGCCTTCGTCTGGTACAAGGAGAAAAATCTCCTCCTCATGCCAGCTCAGATCCAGTATAGTGCACATGATCCAGTTGATACATATCGAGTACAGTCGATATACCAATGACTTATTGGTATATCGATCACTCCAGGAAGCGTGAGTGAGAAATGGCGAGTCACGCATATTGTCTCGCCAGCCGATATGGAGAAAAAGTGGCGAGCAGAATGTGCCAACTACTCTGGGTCCAAGAGTCAGAGTTGTCGCAAGCTCCTCGATGGCAGCGAATATTGTACGACCGAGTATAACTATGTTCCACAGTATTGCTTCGCTGACTCGACAGTCGAGAGCTATATTGCCGCCAATATCTGGAATTACTCGAGTGACTTCATCACCCGAGCGCTCTACCGTGGTGATACATTCTACTCACTCTCGGACTCGAGTATCAAGTCATGGAACTTCATGAATACGTCATCTCCAAAGGGTACGATCGAATTCTCCTCTTCATGAACCAAGCCTTCCAGTGCTTTTCCTACAGTGCTCAGATAACTTTTTCCCTTCTCTGTCTGAGAAGGGATTTTTCTTGACTTCTCCTTCAGTTTCTATATCCTTCTCGTATCAACAGCATTCGAGCGGCCAACACCCGCGAAGCTCAGGCAAGAACAGCGAAAGCCTAGTAGAATCCTGCGGAAGTCTCCGTCATGAGACCAAATCAAGTATAGCCTCGGTGGCACCTTTCTTCTA
>JAYTYQ010000217.1:0-1436 GCA_043742285.1 Candidatus Altimarinota bacterium | reverse complement strand
CTTCCCTTCGCGTTCGAACGCCTCGACAATCGTCGGGAAGTCTTCAGGCTTCATTCCAACAATACTTGCAATGACGGGTTTTCTATACTTCTCGGTCAGGATATGCGAGAATTCGATATATTTCTCATACCCGAGATTCGGGAGTCACATCGAGTTGATTGATCCTCATTCGAATGCATGGTATCTCGGTGAAGGATTCCCTTCCCGTGGCTCGAGAGTGCATGACTTCATGACGACATAATCAGCTTCGCTCGAAGCGATTTTCTCGAGCTCTTCGAGCGTCGTACAGTGTGGACCAGAAGCATTCATGACCGAGAAATGAGAGAAGAAAGACATAAGAAAAAACGAAGAATTACAAATCCGAGAAAACGAGTTGATTATAGGAGAAAAAGTGAGGAGAGCAAATTTTTATCTTGACTTATAGAGTATCTCCGTACACTGTCTATTGACTAAATATTTTTCTAAATTCTAAAATCATGAATACTCGAGCATATCGATGAATCAATGCTCATGCTCAACGAACCCTTCTCGATGCACTTTGTGACCCAAGTTATAATCCTGTAGTAGACCTCGGTGATGGACAGATTTCGATGATGCAAGCACAAGAAAACTGTAGAAGAAGAATCCCAACGATTATTATCTGAAACGGTACATATGCTGCCAAATCAATATTTTCCCCAGCAGAACAAGCTCTCTGACCAAATGATTACTATATCAATCTCTGAGAATGATATAGTAATCTCGACCAAGCTGAAATACATGCACTGGTAAAAAAACTCCAACAAACTGGATCAGCTGTTTCTGCAGAGTTCGAAAGTGTGCCTGTACGCGTCCTAGAATTTTTCGAAAAAGAGTGAGTACGGATGAATCCTTCATCGAAATCGTTTGCTATCTGTCGGGACAAACTCAAAGAAAAAGAATATTTTAAAGTTAACACTATACCAACGACAGACTTCCTTGAATTAGATAGTTCCTCAGTAGAATCACAAAAACAAAAAATAGAATCACTTCTACCATGATTCATCAAGATTCGAACCGAAGGCTATGATGGAAAGTGACAGATCTCAGTCACCACATTCGACCAAGTCCGGGCGATATTATCACCAAAACCACAGGGATCAACTGATGACAATGCAGGGAAATTCCACTGAAAAGATTGTATCCTCGAAAAGAAAGTAGACTTCGCTTATGAAATGTCGGTTATCCTTCTCCGAGATAAGGATGGGGAGATCATCATCGGTGCTGTTCCGAAAAACTTCCAAGATAATGGTATACTCGTTGCATCGGTGATTTCAGAGGATGTTATACCGCAGAAAGTAAGAGATGAGGCTATCAATTATGTGTACAGATGTACCAGGTTGTGTAGGAGATTATCTCGTAAAATTCTAAAGCGTAGATGGATTATATACACACCTTATTTTCTTCCAAAAGTTTCT
>JAYTYQ010000216.1:0-1231 GCA_043742285.1 Candidatus Altimarinota bacterium | reverse complement strand
TATAGAAACACCGATCACTTCATGACTATGATCTATCTCAAGCTTTGAGACTTTCCTATTTGTCAAGCGAGATAGCTACCAAAGGGAAATGCGGAAGAGCCGAAAAAATAAAGGTATTTTTTTAGTGTGTGTAAAAGTAATGAAATGCAATAAATTGTTATCCCAAGAATTTTATGGTATAATACCCTCGTGAAACAAGTTATTACAACCACACTTCGTATTACTCCAGAGACACACCCTATCAGTTTCCGCCATACCTGAACTACTCATAGAATTACAGTACACAGTATTTTAGTATGAAGGTGAGATGTTCGACGTTTGCCTATGGATAGATTTCAGAACCTGAGTAATACCGAGAATATCTCTGTCGAGATACTCACTCATGAATGCAGAATCGAACTAATCGAGCTTCCAGAGTACATAGCTCAGTGAATAATTTGATATCTACAAAATTCCCCGAAACTTTCTGAAGCTACCGATTGTCGCGGTTTTATCGTGGAAATTCTCGGGTGAAAAAGAGGAGATAGGTTTCTCGATGATGGAGATTTCTTCTATGACTGAGTGACTCAGATTCATTCTTTATGAGAACTTACTTCATGAGATATTATCTGCTTTTGCGATGGTAATGAAGAGTCATTTTCTAAATGAAAGTATCACTATGCTCTCTACTTAGGGAAAGGACTCGTTCTTTCTAAATTTTGCTTAAATTGACCTCTTATAGTTCAAACGCTTGAACAACTCAAAGAAATGAATCCACACCTTAATCTTATCATGAAGGCAACTCTTCGAAAGAAGGGTTAGGCTGATTTCTCTTCTTTTGCTCCTCCTTGGTGCATTGGTTTCATGAAAGGGAAGTACTGACATTCTCTGAGTGGCTTATCTTCGAGAAATGCGAAAAATCTCTCACCGAATCCGAATCCGCACGTCGGAGGCATACCATGTTCGAGCATTTCGACGAAGTCCCATTCAGGCATCATCGCTTCATCATCTCACTGGGCGAGGAGTGCTTGCTGAGCTTCGAATCTGGCTCGCTGATCCAGGGGATCATTGAGCTCAGAGAATCCATTCCCGACTTCACTTCCTGCGATAATCGGCTGAAAACGCTCGACTCGACCAGGATTTTTCGCCGATCTCTTCGCAAGAGGGGAGATAATCTCAGGATGATTCACGAGAAATGCGGGACCAGTGATCTGCTTGCGGACATATTTCCAGAGGGTATCGGTGAGACGTT
>JAYTYQ010000215.1:0-1605 GCA_043742285.1 Candidatus Altimarinota bacterium | reverse complement strand
GATCATACTCTTTCCCGTGATACAACTGAATAATCCTCTGTGCGAGTTCTTCCTTGAGTACATTCGGATGTTCTCAGGATTCGAGACGTTTCTGGTACTCAGCGACTTCCTCGAGTGAAGCTGTTGTACAGAGCTCAAAGTAGGATATAATGAGATCATCCTTAATGCTTATAAGTTTCTGATACATGCTCTGCGGCGCTTCATCGATCGCGACTGAGTTCGGCGAAGTTTTCGACATCTTCTTGCCATCAGATCCGACCAAGAGATCGAACATCATGATATCTTGTTTCGGCTGACCAGCTGCTTCCTGGAGACGACGGCCAGCGAGGAGATTGAAGTATTGCTCTGTCCCACCGAGTTCGACATCCGTATGAAGTGATACTGAGTCATATCCCTGCATGAGAGGATAGAGGAATTCTTGGAGACTGATACGGACTCATGATTTATATCGTTTCGAGAAGTTGTCTCTATCGAGCATCTCAGCGACAGAGAAGTGCTTCGCGAGTTCTCAGACTCAAGCAAAATTCACTGTATCGAGCCAGTCACTATTGTAGACAACTTTCACCTTGTTGAGATCGAGTACACGAGCAAATTTTTTCAGGAATTCTTGTCCATTGGCTCTGGTCTGCTCACGCATGAGCATTGGACGCTCAGAATCCTTATCGCTCGCATCTCCGATCATACCCGTCGCATCTCCGATAATGATCGTGACCTCATGTCCCAACTCTTGGAACTGACGGAGCTTCAGTATCGGCACCATATGCCCGAGATGGATGACTGTACCAGAAGGATCGATACCAAGTTTTATCTTCAGGATATCTCCACGTTCGAGACGCTCACGCAGATGATCCTCATCGATGATTCGAGCAACTCACTTGGTGAGGAGGTTGTGGAGGGAGGAGTTCATGATTAGAGAAGATTATTCAGAAAGAGATCGAGCGAGCGTTCTATGGATTCATAGATAAGCAGTAAGTATGGTTCAGTATTCCCATGATCCATCTGTTCGAGTGCGTTCATATATCGTGGACGATCTATGATGTCGATATAGGAAAGTGGATATCATGCTCGCAAGAGGAAATAGTTCCATAGGAGCCGACTCGTGCGACCATTGCCATCGATAAAAGGGTGAATGGCAAGAAATTCATATTTCTTGAGAGCGGAAAATGTGAGGATATCTGCTTCTGAGGAGGTAAGACTCTGAGCAAATTGCTCCATCAATATTGGTACCTTGAGAGGATTAGGGAGAATGATACGTGCGCCCTGAATTCGTACAGGCAGGTCACGATATCGTCCAGCATAGGTATCATCGATATCTCTGAGAATGAGCTTATGTATCATGAGAATATCTGCTTCATCGATATATTTTCACGACTCTACCAGTGATTCTATATACGTGAGAGCCTGGTCATGATTGCGAGCTTCGTATATTTCTCGCAAAGTTTTTCATGGAATATTCGCCTTTTCATAGATCACGAGAGCTGTCTCAGCAAGGGTGAGGGTATTTCACTCTATAGCATTGGAGTGATAGGTGAGCTCTATACGACTGGCACGATGAAAAGACTCTTCCATAACTCTCGGAAAAGGCTTCATACTCTCATATTGAGC
>JAYTYQ010000214.1:0-2013 GCA_043742285.1 Candidatus Altimarinota bacterium | reverse complement strand
ACCAAAACAACGCTAGCAAACCGAATATTTGATCTCCATGATGCTCAACCTATTTGTCAAATTGAAGACCTCATAGCAAAACATGTGAAGTCTTTTGATAATGTATCTTCGAGATCTCCACTTTTGAGTAAATACTCCAGTGGTAATTACTGGACTCCAACTATAGATTGAACTGCAGTGACAGATCCAATGGAGAGATCGCTCGTATTTGCAGATTTTCTCTATAGTGTCGATCTCCGATTCTCCCTCATGCAAGCACTGACGAATCGCATTCTCTATTCTTGAGATACAGAGGAAGATTCAAGAAAGAGTCTACAGATGCGGGAAGAAATACTCTATCGTCTTGCAAGAACTATAGGCTGATATCCCACAAATGTTCTTATACGAAATGTTATAGAGGATTTCCTGAGGATTAATCAAGCAAACCATGATGTTCAAAGGTTGGTCTGGTCTATTCAAAGTCTCCAAATACCATCAGCATGATGACACCTTACTGATATTCTTCATAGAAATTCAGAAAGACTTGCGAGTGAGACTATTTCTTGAATATTTCCAGGTGCATCATGGGGATTAATGCTTCATGATACATTTCTTATGGGATCTAAAGAGAGCACTCCCCACTGACTCAGGACTCGCAGTATTCAGATCTCGGAAGAATATCGCCTCAATATTCTGATTCCAGAGACAACTTCGAATGAGGCTCAATGAGCACTCAGAAGACCAGAATTCTCTACTTGGTTGTGCCGATTACTCCAAGAGATAATTCTCGAAGAATTCGCTCAGATGTTAGCAAACGTGAAGGATTGAGTAAAGGCAATAGAGAGTAGCCTCGCAGAGATATCCAGAGGAAGATTAATCACGGCACAAAGGACAGCACTAGGGAGAGCTACTACAGGGCTATGAGCCTTACGGAGATTCGAGCCACCAGTGAATCCATAATTATATAATCCCACTCAATAATGAAAATATAAATTAGGATTTTCCTATTCTAATTCTTGATTTTATCAATTCATGAGTATACTCTCTTTACTTTAATTTCTACACTATGTACTATACTCTCGCTGTCACATTCACGGTCGATCGACTCCGTGCCCTTCAGAATCTGATCCGCAAGATCGATACCGAATCCAGAGAAGGAGATATAACAGATGATGTCATCGTCAATATGCGTCTCACAGCTGATATGTTTCCATTCTCGAAGCAGGTCCAGATAGCAAGTGATAATGCAAAGGGTATGGCTGCCCGTCTCGCGGGGAAAGAGGTTCCATCCTATGAAGACAATGAGAAGTCACTCGCAGAGCTCGATGCGCGTATAGAGAAAACCATCAACTTCCTCGAGACCCTCACAGAAGCGGATTTCGTATGAGCTGAGGAGCGTGAGGCTCGATTCCCGTGGTTTCCTGGTATGCATATGAAGGGTGGTGGATATCTCCTCTCTTATGCGATCCCGAATCTCATGTTCCATATCACGATAGCATATTCGATTCTTCGACATCATGGATTCGATATCGGAAAGAGTGACTTCCTCGGGACGTTGCCACTGATCCCAGACGCTCAATAATCTCACCTTATGCACAAATACGCACTCACCGTCAAGAATCTCAAAAAAATCTACGCTAATGGCACTATTGCGTTGAATGGTATCACCTTCAATATAGAACAATGAGATTTCTTCGCGCTTCTCGGTCCCAATGGAGCAGGAAAATCGACGACGATCGGGATCATCTCATGACTCGTGAACAAGAGTAGCGGAGAAGTCATCATAGGTGGACACAATCTTGATCATGCGGGTGCAGAGGCACGAATGGGTGTCGGAGTGGTTCCACAGGAATTCAATTTTGGTATATTCGAAAAAGTCTATGATATCATCCTCGCACAGGCTGGATACTATGGTATACCGCGAGAAATAGCAGCTCCGAATGTCGAGAAATATCTCAAAGCACTCGGACTCTGGGAGAAACGGGATGTCCAAGCTCGCACGCTCTCTGGTGGAATGAAACGTCGACTCATGAT
>JAYTYQ010000213.1:0-3545 GCA_043742285.1 Candidatus Altimarinota bacterium | reverse complement strand
CCACCTACAGACGCTTTACGCCCAGTAATTCCGGATAACGCTTGGGGCCTTCGTATTACCGCGGCTGCTGGCACGAAGTTTGCCGCCCCTTATTCCTCTGGTACCGTCATTATCTTCCCAGAGAAAAGAAGTTTACACCAACAAAGGCTTCATCCTTCACGCGGTGTCGCTCCATCAGACTTTCGTCCATTGTGGAAGATTCCTCACTGCTGCCTCCCGTAGGAGTATGGACCGTGTCTCAGTTCCATTGTGGCTGGCCGTCCTCTCAGACCAGCTACCCGTCATCGCCTTGGTGAGCTATTACCTCACCAACTAGCTGATAGGCCGCAGACCTTTCCCAGAGCGAATTGCTCCTTTATCCGCCGAGGCGGAACTATCCGGTATTAATCTCGATTTCTCGAGGCTATCCCTGACTCTGGGGGAAGTATCAACGTGTTACGCACCCGTTTGCCGCTAAATGAGAGAGCAAGCCCTCTCATCTCGCTCGACTTGCATGTGTTAGGCGCACCGCTAGCGTTCATCCTGAGCTATGATCAAACTCTTTAGAACGTAGCTGCCTAGATCCCGAAGGACTAGGACTTGTATTGTTTTGTACGGAATTACAAGATCACTTCTCAATAAAGAGAAATAATCGTCTTCTTGTATATGGAATGTTAAGGTTCGTTGCCGTTTCTGGCGCTGGAGATTTATATGGAAAAGTGCTTTGAAGTCAAAACTATTTTTTACTTTTTTTATAAAATCTCATGTAATACATATCCAATATAGAATACGATACTGTGAAAAAGAAGGGGGAAATCAATGATCCCTCTTGGAAATCTTCCATCACTCCTAATCTCAGGGAAAGAAATAGAGGAAGTGGGAAGAATACTCTCACTTTTGATCCAATAAAGTGAACAAGCAATAATAGGTATTATACTTTTTCCTGCATATACAAAAGATTGTCTTCATCGTCTCTGGGAATGCTCTTCGAGAGATAATAACATTTCCAGAGCGTTTCTGCGAGAAAGTTCATCGTCGACTTCGAGTATCCAATATGATGTGCTCCCTCAGAAGCTCCTGAGATTGCATACTCGATAAGATAGAGATGCCTTGGAATCATTCTCATTGAAGCCAAGATTTTGGAGTTATGACTCTATCTCTCAGATACATACATATTCATGGCAAGTCTTCTGAGTTTTATCATTTTTTCTCGAAAGTCATAGATATGCGTATCATTACCAAAAAAGGAAACAAAAAAATCTCTTAAAAAATGAGCAAAACGATAAATACTTCAATCTTTTTCTTGTCTGGAATCTATTCTTTTATATCATGTAGCATTTTTATGATTCTATCAAGCTTATCTATCTCGATAGAATTGAGCTTCCTCTGTAGTTGCTCTATCTCTCTTTTGGCCTCTAGATTCGTCTGATAATCTGCTTCAGCATTGGCTCTATCTCGTTCACTTTGTCTATTTTGCGACATCATGATGATCGGTGCCGCATACGCCGCTTGTGTAGAAAAGAGGAGATTGAGTAGTATAAATGGATATACATCCCAGTGTTGAAACCATGCGACCATATTGAGTGTCATCCAGAGTGCTACGAGAAGTGTCTGAATAATAATAAATCACCATGATCCCATACCATTCGCTACCGTATCAGCCAATTTTTGACTAAATCCCAAACTCTCTGTATGTTGATGATGCCACGTATGTTTTTGACTCATAATAGATATATCTAGTAAATACTGATTGGAGTATACTAAAATTGGGTTATATTGCAATCTTTCAAGATAACTCCCTGAATTGATTCCTGAGATTGACTTGAATGCATAGTTTGATATACTCACGCTACTAGTTCCCTAAAAATACTCTTTGTGATTCACCTAGAAAAAGTAGAAAAATTCTCTATCAACGCCACTCGCTGGATCTGATCAGTCGAATCTCTCATGGTTCATACATGTTACTTTATCGGAGCATTTTGATTCCTCTTATTTGGGGTCTCTCTTGATCAGGTACTCTTAGTACTTACAACACTCTTATCATTCGAAGCCATTTACCTCTCTATATTTATCCAGATGAGTGTGAACCGTCATGAATCTACATTAAGGGAAGTCGGAGAGGATATCGAAGAGATCCAGGAAGATATAACGGGCATCGAAGAAGATATCGAAGAAATTCAGGAAGATGTCTGAGAGATTTCGGAAGACCTAGAAGAGATCCAGGAAGATATCGAAGAAATCACTGAAGAGAATAGCTCTGAAAAGATTCTCGAGAATAAGTAAGATTACATATATATTTCGATCTCTCACAAGATGAGGAGAAGACAGTATAGAAATAGACGGATGACTCAATTTGTACCTTTGTGTAGAGAGGAAGTGAGAAGAATTCTCTCACTTTTGATCCAGTAAAGTGAACAAGAAAGATACTACATCTTGCATATACGAAAGATTGTCTTCATCGTCTCTGCGAATTCTCGGTTCTCGATGCGAACACCTGTATATATTCACTCGAGGTTGAGTACGAGGACGCTCTCATTGTAGATCGCGATACTCGAGCCTATCTTCCCAAAAGATGTATCGAAAATCTTCAAGTTCCGTCTCTGTACTCCATCGAGCTTCTGGAGACTGAGCTCGACTTCTCCGATTGTTCCGATAGAGTCACAGAAAACTCCGCGCTTCACTCGTTCTCAGATAAATACATCCATGAACTCATATCCAAATGCGTTCACCAGATCAGCATGTGCTCCGAATTCATAAAAGATGCTATCAGATTTCAAAAGTTCGAGATAGGCCTGTCTGCAATTCTCGACTCCATCGAGCAAGTGAATCTTGGGCTTAGAAATGACATTTCGATTCTTCTCCCTGAGAAGCGGGAGAACTTCCTGCAAGAATGATTGTTTCTCGAGAATCTCATGCTCCAATACAGACTCAAGGAGTGATATATCCGCCTCATAATAGTGAGCATTGCCTCGAATACTCTTCGAGAGAAATCCCCGTTTCCAAAGAGTCTCTGCGAGGAAGTTCACCGTCGACTTTGGGTATCCAATATGATGTGCTACCTCTGAAGCACCAGATATCCCGTACTCAACGAGATAGAGATAGACACGAGATTCCTTCTCATTGAATCCGAGATGGATGAATTTTTCTTCTATCATCAGTGATTATTGATAGTATATAAATATTTCTCTGTACTTTATAGCAATAGAAAATAAAATCAAGAAGTTCTTTTGAACCATTTTATCTGATAATATTTCTCTATGACCGAGCTTCTCTATCTTTCTGATACCTATACTTTCGACTGAATTGCCAAAATACTCTCGACTGGAGAGAACGAATATGGCAAATATATCATCCTCGATCAGACCATCTTCTATCCTCAAGGTTGAGGGCAACCTAGTGATACAGGTATCATAACAGACTGAGAGAGGATCTTCGAAGTCAAGATGGTACGACTCGATGAAGCTGGGATCGTATATCACTATGGAGAGTTGCGAGGAGAGAGTTTCGAAATAGGAGAAAGTGTCTCACTCGAAGTGCAGAAAGAAAGACGAATCCTCAATGCGCGA
>JAYTYQ010000212.1:0-2631 GCA_043742285.1 Candidatus Altimarinota bacterium | reverse complement strand
GATGATGGATGAGAGAAAAATAAGAGTTCTGTCATTCCTGACGTATTCAGGAATTTATTTTTACTCTTTGGAAAAACTCGAAATAGCTGAAATAAAAGCTTTACTTTCAGCCTTTTTCTCATACTATGCACGACGAAAATGGTTCACCATAATGTTCTCTCAAGAGTACAATTCTGTCCAAATACCTGAGTCTAAAATCTAAAATATCGATACTATGACCTACGACTCCAGTCAGATCCAAGTCCTCGAAGGGCTCGAACCCGTACGCAAACGACCATGAATGTATATCGGTGAGACGAATGAGACTGGACTGCATCATCTCGTCTGGGAGATTGTCGATAACTCAATCGATGAAGCCATGGCAGGCCATGCCAAGTATATCACCGTGACGATGCATGCTGATGGATCGATATCGGTCGAGGATGATGGGCGAGGAATCCCCGTCGATATCCATACGAAAACGGGAAAATCAGCGCTTGAGACCGTTATGACGGTTCTGCATGCTGGAGGCAAATTCGGTGGTGAAGAGAGCGGATACAAGGTCTCATGAGGACTGCATGGAGTGGGTGCTTCCGTCGTGAACGCACTCTCGGATACCATGCAAGTATGGGTGCACAAGAATGGAAAAATCTATACTCAGCTCTACAAGCGCGGTATTCCTCAGTGAATTGTGGCTGAGACGGGTGAGACGACGACTCGACATGGAACGATCGTGAGATTCTGGCCAGATGCCACGATGTTCACGACAGTTATATTCGACTACGAGACAATCCGTACTCGCATACGCCAACAAGCATACTTGACCAAATGAATCACCCTCACGCTCGTGAATGAATTCATGGATTCGTCGTACCGATTCTTCTTCGAAGGCGGGATACAATCCTATATTCACTACTTGAACCGTACGGCAGAGCCTATCGGAGATGATGTCTTCTATGCCGATAAGCAACAGGACGATACACAGGTCGAAGTTGCCCTCCAGTACAAGAAAGATGATTTCTCTGAGAAGGTTATCAGCTTCGTGAACAATGTGATCACCCCAGAAGGAGGAACACATGTTGTCGGCTTCCAGATGGCACTCACCCGTACAATCAACAAGTATGCTCGTGAACAAGAATTCCTCAAAGAAAAAGACCTCAACCTCGAGAATGTCGATATGCTGGAGTGAGTCTGTGTGATCATCTCCGTGAAGGTTCCTGAGCCACGATTCAGCTCTCAAGACAAGCGCAAATTCGTGATTCCAGAGACCAAAACAGTCGTCGATCGTGTATTCTCTGAGAAGTTCTATGACTTCCTCTCGGAACATCCGAAGACGGCAAAGGCTATTGTAGAAAAGTGTCTCCTTGCTTCTCGTGCCCGAATGGCTGCTCGTAATGCTCGAGATACGATCATCCGCAAGTGAGCGCTCGAAGGTTCGGGTCTTCCAGGCAAGCTCGCTGACTGTAGCTCGAAGGATCCGACGAAGTGCGAACTCTATATCGTCGAAGGTGACTCGGCGGGAGGTTCAGCCAAGCAGGGTCGCAATCGTGAGTTTCAGGCCATTCTCCCACTGCGCGGAAAGATCCTCAATACAGAACAAGCACGTCTCGATAAGATTTTCGGCAATACAGAGATCAAGAACCTCATCATCGGACTCGGAACGTCGATCGGTGAATCATTCGACTACTCTCGCCTTCGATATCATCGTGTTGTCATCATGACCGATGCAGACGTCGATGGAGCGCATATCCGTACACTGCTTTTGACATTCTTCTTTCGCTACTTTCGCCCACTCGTCGATAGTGGTCATATATTCATCGCGAATCCACCACTCTACAAGCTCTCGAAGGGCAAGCAGACATGGTATGTATACACTGAAGAACAGAAACTCACTCTCATTGCCGAAGAGGGAGTGACATCAGAATGAATCCAGCGATATAAGGGTCTCGGTGAGATGAATCCTGAGCAACTCTGGGAGACGACCATGGATCCAGACAAGAGAAAGATGTTCCGTGTCACGGTCGAAGATGCTGAGAAGGCAGATGCTGTATTTCGTATGCTGATGGGAGAAGATGTCCCACCGCGCAAACACTTCATCCAGTCTCATGCGACACAGGTATCGAATCTCGATTTCTAATCTGATGATTTAGTATTTCGTTGTATTCATTTCAGCTTTTCTTGGTCACCAGAATTCACGATATATTATTCAGTTATGTAATGTATCGTGATATAGTATCGGTGGTCCTCAGGAACAGTGATAATATCCAGACCGATACGAGAGAAATTGCTTTGAATAATGCTCCTATAATGTGCATCATAGGACTTCCCTCGCTCGCTCATGAAGAAGCGATAGGTAGACTCTATAGATTTAATGAGCGCATCAGTACAATCTGATTGACTACATGAATAGTACCCATATCCGACATTTTCGACGTGTTTCGCATGGTTGATGACGACTGGATCAATTCCACGAGCCTTGAACCAGCTATCGATCACATCAAAATCATAATACCTATCTCATGGATGCCGACGATGATGATTCTGTCACTTAAGTGCTGCAAATTCGATATTCCAATCATGTGCTGTCACATCGAGACGACTGTCGTAACTATAGAGTCCAAGTCCCAGTGAAGACCGTGTTCCATTATACCA
>JAYTYQ010000211.1:0-1353 GCA_043742285.1 Candidatus Altimarinota bacterium | reverse complement strand
GGAGCTAAATGTGTTGAGATTCGACTCATTCCAGTCCATACCATCATCGTCGAGTCGCACATCTCCAGAGAATGCAACGATGATGCCAAGTGGAAGATTTTTTTCTTTGATAATTTGCTTGAATGCAAAGCTGTATTTTACGGCACTCTTACGGCTTCCACATACGACCATAGCCTTGGCTCTTCATCATAGAAGTCCCTTGAGATAGACTTGATTATAGAAGTGATCGATCATTACTTCTGCTTTTTTCTCGATCGTTGCTGAGTGTGTTTCTACAAATCCTTTTATCTGTCTATTCGCTTGTTTCTTATCATATTCTCGATCTTTATTTCCTGTGACTATGAGCTCATAGTAGCTCTTGTATGTCGTATAGTTCGAGAGTACATCCAGTATAAATCCCTCTTCTACTGCCTGCTTCATCGTGTAGTTATGATAGGCTTTGTATTTGCCATCTTCTCCTCGTACCCCGAATATCTCAAGAGTTTTATTCTTTGGAGTAGCAGTGAAGGCAAAATAGCTTGCATTCGGAAGCATTTTCCGAGCCTGAAGTGTATCGAGAACGACATCCTCATCCGTATATTCTTCACCCTCACCCTCTATCGTCATTGTCTTGTTCATCTTGCCTATTGTCTCTCCGCTCGTACTGGAGTGAGCCTCATCGATGATGATAGCAAACTTCTGACTTCCGAGCTCTCAGATCGTATCGACTATCATCGGGAATTTCTGAATCGTCGTGATGATGATTCGTTTCCCACTTTCGAGTGCTGATCTCAGTTGCTTGCTCCCGTCCGTGATAGCCTCCACGAGTCCACGAGTATGATCGAATCCACTCACGGTATCCCTGAGTTGCTTATCGAGTACCTGACGATCCGTGATGATGAGAATACTATCGAATACATTGGTCACTCCATCTTGCATATAGAGTCCTGCGAGCCCGTGAGCAAGCCATCCGATCGAGTTACTCTTTCCACTTCCTGCACTGTGCTGGATGAGGTATTTCTGTCCTGTTCCTTTCTCTTTCGCATCCTGAAGGAGCTTATTGACGACTGTGAGCTGATGATAGCGAGGAAATATGAGCTTTCGGACCTTTCTTCATCCTTTCTCTTCTACGATCACCTGAGCAAAGTCACGCAGAAGCTTCGAGAGATTGGATTTCGTGAGTATCTCTTTCCACATATAGCTCGTACGGATCCCATCCTCGCTCTTAGGATTGCCCGCTCCTTCATCGTGTCATCGGTTGAATGGGAGGAACCAAGTTTTGGCGTCTTCCAGACGAGTCGTCATATAGACGAGCTCAGTATCGAGAGCAAAATGCACCAGACATCGCTCGAATCGGAATAATTCTTCTCGACT
>JAYTYQ010000210.1:0-4369 GCA_043742285.1 Candidatus Altimarinota bacterium | reverse complement strand
CAATTATCAATTATCAATTATCAATTATCAATTATCAATTATCAATTATCAATTATCAATTATCAATTATCAATTATCAATTATCAATTATCAAGAGCTTCTCTATTTTCTCGAAAAAGTCAAAACGAAAAAACCCCCAGAGGAAAAACCCTGAGGATTGTATGATACGATGGAGATTATCTCTCTTCGCGTGGACGAGCTTCGTTCACAGCGAGTTGGCGACCCATGATATCCTTCCCGTTCATCTCAGCGATGACCTTCTCGAGATCTGCTTCATCGACATCGACAAAACAAAATCCCTTCTTGCGACCTGTCTCACGATCAGTAGGCCAGAAAAAATCAGCAACTGGAGCAACTGCTTCAAAAGCAGCACGGAGTTCCTCACCGTCAATACGGAATGGAACATTACCGACGAACAAACGCTTGACACTCATAATAGAAAAAGAGTAGAAAAATAAACTGCCGACGTCAACACTCTTTGACCATGATGAGCACAAAAAGGATACAATTCGACAAAAACATTATACAGAAATTCTAGGAATTGCAACAAGAAAAAAACCCAAGAAAAATCTTGGGTTTTCATGATAGAGATACTGTTAATCGGCATAGATGTATCCATCAATACTCGAATCATCACGTGCAATTCTTCGAATAGTGACTTCATTGATCGAACGATAGTTCATATCTTTGATGATGACTTCATCATCCGTGACGTCCGCTACGATACCCACATGACCGTACGAACGATTGTAGCCTCGACCACTGAATTGGATAATCGCTCCAGGGATAGGTTTCATTCATGTTTTTACGCCAGCAGCTTTCGCATTTCTGATCCACTGATTGGCATTCCCGTGCCACGTCACACTCTTATGTTGAGATACATACCAAGTACAATTTCACCATGCGAATCCTCCAGAATGACCATTATATTTCACTTCATAGCGAAGTTTGACATCCTCATCATCAATATTAGAGTCATCATCTCTTGCAATTTCTATCTGTTTTACTGGAGTTGTAGTTTTTGATTTGGGAGGTGCAACTGGAATCTTGACGATCTGAATCTGTTTTTCTATTTTTTTCGGTGCAGCTCCTGGGATCATAAGCTCCATTCCATTTCTGATCGAGGCTGCATCAGCGAGGTTATTCACATGGACAATATCACCCGCGTCCACATCATACTTCTGAGCAATCTCCGAAAGCGTATCCCCCGAGACAACCGTATAGACTACCCCGGAAACGGGAGGTACCCGAAGTGACATGCCGATAGAGAGTATATCTGAAGATTCAAGATCATTGGCCCAATAGACAGTATCAGGACTCACTTCATAGCGAGCAGCAATTTTCTCAACCGTATCTCCCGCCTTCACAATATACTTCTCTGAATTTGGTGATTTCTTGATCGCAGGCTGAGAAGTTCCATCTATCTTTTCTATTTTTTGTCGAGGAATAAGCGGTGTTGAGGTGTCATAGTCAGTACTGATAAATCCATTCTCTGCTATATAGGCAGGAGCACCTTCATCGTCATTGTAGGCTGTGATGATCGATGATTCATCATAATCAGCTGCCGCACCATAATCAGATCCAAGGACTGAGAGTGAGGGGTATATAGGCATAAGGACAATCATGCCGAGCGTGAACCATTTGAATCTACGAAACGTCTGCCAAGCGGAATAGCCAGTTTGGTTGTTCCGATTTGCTCGTTCGAGACGAGCGCGAAAGTTCAGATATGGAGACATTCATTATTTTTAGGAATAAAAAGTGTCTATTCTCCATGAAGCAAAAACTACCTGGAGAATGGAGACACATTATGCTATAGAATCGACTCTGAGTCGGGTCATCTGAGCACGAAATCCATGAGTTCGAGTATGACGTTTTTTTGGAATGATCTTGAATACTCGAACCTTCTCGGCTTTGTAGTTCTCCACTATGGAGAATGTGACTTTCGATCCTGCAACCGTTGGAGTTCCGACTTGGACATTTTTGCCTTCGGTATCAGCGAGGAGATAGGCAGCTACTTCAAGAGTAGCACCAACTTCGAGATTCTGATTGTCGACTTCGATCGTCATACCTTGCTCGACTGTATACTGTTTGCCTCCGATTTCTACGATAGCGATCATGATAAGAATGAGTTATGCTCATATGAGAGCCTATAATGGTATAGGACTTAGTTCCTCATAACGAAGCGAGATTTAAAGACGGATATTTTTCGAATCCGAGGAGAGAATACAAGTGAGTTGTAGATTCTGCTCGAACGCGGAATAGTATATGAGGAGAAAGGTTCTTGTCGAGAAAAGTCTCTTGACAATGAAAACTATTTTTTCTGAAGGCAATGGCTGGGGTACTAGGATTCGAACCTAGGAATGGCGGAGTCAAAGTCCGCTGCCTTACCGCTTGGCGATACCCCAAAATAGCAGGTAGGTAATAGCAGAAGAGAGGGCGAAACTGCTGAAACCGAGAGACTTGAGCAGGCGAATTATAGTGAAAAATGAAGAAAGTCAAAACTTTTCAACTCTGGTCGATCCAGAACTATAAAAAATGTATACGGTATGTCAAGATACCGATCTCAAAAACTAAAAATAGTATATCACAGCTTGACAAGTGAGACAAGAAAAATATTATGACAAATATAAAATATTATTTATGAATATATTATAATCCTTGATTTTTTGTACTGGAATTATCATTTCATGATGTAGTGATACCTGACAGCCAAAACCGATACAAGTATCTTGTGAAAATATTCTTCGCTGATGAGTTGAGAATAATGAAACGAATTGGATCAATACTGTTATTCAAAAATATAGTGAATATAGTGATGAGGAACTTATAGCTACTATTCTACTTTGGAATGATTTGATCATAAAAAATCCTACTTCTTACAAGGAACTCAGAGAATGGAAAAATCTTTATGAAAGGCAGGAACGTGAGATTCGTGAGTTCATGATCACTGCGAGAAATAAAGCAGATGAGCGTCAATTATACTTCAAACATCTTTGAGAGATTTTTGCATTCATGTCAAGAATTCCTCGTTTCAGTCGTGAATTCTTAATATTCTGTACAGGAAAAAATGCCTAACTTCGAATTGATATAACCTTGCTTTTCTATATATTCAATTGAGTTAACTCTCAAATATATGCCACCAACAAAACTCTCAGTCGAACTTCTTGTGGATATCGCGAATGTCGGGCGACGGGGTGAGATCATCGAAGTCTCAAGTTCTCAGGCTCGCAACTCCCTCATCCCGAAAAAGCTCGCACGTGAGATCACTCCTGATCGCCTGAAGCAGCTCGAAGTAGAGAAAAAACGATCTGCTGATCAGGCGAGACTCCGTCTCACAGAAGCGTTCAGCATACAGAAAAGACTCGATGGACAATCACTCGAATTCACTCTCAAAGGAAAATGAAGCAAAGTCTTCGGTGGGCTCAATGAACATGAAATTGGTTCTCGGATCAATCAGAAATATGGGATCGCCTTCGAAAAAAAAGATATCAAACTCCCGAATAAGACGCATATCAAAACTGCAGGATCTCATCTCGTCTATCTCCATATCACTCGTGATACGCTCGCAAAGATGATTGTGAATGTGATAGTGGAGGAATAGTCTGAATTATTATTTGTGAATTATCTATCGTGAATTATCTTGCTATCGACTATGGAACACGTAAATCTGGACTTGCCTACTCAGTAGGTTTTTTTGCCTTCGGGAAAAATACTGTCAGGACGAACGACCTCATCGAGACGCTCGAGGATATCATTGCAGAGAAAAAAGTATCAGGAATCGTACTTGGGATGCCATATAATATCGATGGAACGATGTCTCTTCATGGACAGAGAGTTCAGTCTTTTGCAAAAATACTAGAGAAACGATTCTGACTCCCTATCTACTTCCAAGATGAGCGCCTGACTTCGAGTGAGGCGCATATTGTTTTCACTGAAGCAGGCATCGATGGAGATATTGATACCGAGAGTGCAAGACTGATATTGGATAGATTTCTCCTCAAATTCTTGAAATAATCTTTGTATCAATCCAGGCAACTCATTGTTTCAATTTCTATACTTTTTTCGAATATTCTAGTCGCAACAATTTGCATCATAGCAGATTTCGATATACTCTAGGAATACTCTCTGATAAAAATGGAGTATTTGATCTCTATATTTTTCGCTATTCTTTCTCAGAAAAATTTTTTTGCTCCTTCATCTCTCTCAATATGTCTATCTCTCGCATCACTCTCTCGCGTAAACGCTTCGTCGAAGAGCTCGGAAAATCCACTCGTATCACTTTCGCAGATCTCAAAAAAGAACTCGTCGGGAAATGAGACTATCGTATGAACCTCGCGACACTCTATCGTATCGTTGACGTCTTTCGTGA
>JAYTYQ010000209.1:0-4905 GCA_043742285.1 Candidatus Altimarinota bacterium | reverse complement strand
GATGGAATTCTATTTTTGAATAGCTGTACACATTTTTTCCTCTCTTTTTACCTTTCCTGAACTGATAACTGATAACTGTTCACTGATAACTTCGATTTTCCTTTGACAATAGCGTTCATTTTTATATAATCCGCGCAACTCACGGCGAAAGCCAGGTTTTTATATTGCATATACTATACACGATGCCGAACACAAAATCAGCAAAGAAGGCCCTCAGGGTCAGTGAGAAAAAACGCTCACGCAATCGCCGTTACAGCTCTCTCACCAAAGAGACCGTTAAGGCATTCGAAGCCGTCATTGCCGAGGAGAAGAAAGACATGAAGAGAATCGCAGAAGCGCTTTCTGCAGTCTACTCTCGTATTGACACGCTTGCGAAAAAAAATATTATTCACCCTCACACCGCTGCGAGACGCAAGTCATCATTTGCGAAGATTGTGAAATCTATAACAACTCTCTAATCCATGCATCGTCCTTTTCCTCAGAAAAAAAACGAAAAACGTATCAACGAAGCTATCTCAGCGCGTGAACTGATCGTACTCACAGATACCTGAGAAAATCTCGGGAAAATGTCACGAGATGAAGCCCTGCGAAAAGCAGAAGAGATGGAAATGGATCTCGTAGAAGTCGGATCACAGGAAGGAGTCGTCATGGCGAAAATCATCGACTACGGCAAGTTCCTCTTCAAACAACAGAAACAACAATCTCAGAATAAGTGACATGCAAAAAAGACAGAAGTCAAAACGATGAAACTCACCTATAAGATCGGGGATCACGATCTCGATACTCGCAAGAATCAATCAGAAAATTGGGCAGCTGATGGTCATCCGATGAAGATCACACTTCAACTCCGTGGACGTGAGAATCAGTACGAAGATCTCGCCATGCAGAAGATCAATGAATTCATCGCCTCCCTCGAAGCATTCTACAAGAGAGACCCCGCGAGCAAGATCGTCAAACAAGGGAATAATTTCAATATTGTTCTCTATCCCAAGAAGTAGTCATCTCTTCATATACTAATCTATCATTTATGAAACTCAAGACCCTCTCCAGCGCTAAGAAGCGCGTCAAAATCACTGGTACTGGAAAGTACATCGTGAACAAGACTGCAAAACGTCACCTCCTCAAGGGAAAGTCATCGAAGGCAAAAGGTCGTGATAAATACGGTCGTGTCGTTCATATAACCAATGAGCTTGAGTGTCTCCGCTCTATGCCATATGGAAAATAATTAAATTTTGTCATTCTCATCCCTCTCAAATCTTAACCTAACTCTCTATGACTCGCGTAAAACGTGGTGTGATGACACACAAAAGACATAAAAACTGGATCAACCTCGCCAAGGGATACCGCCGTATGAACGGAAATGTATACTCACGTGTACGTACTGCTGTCATGAAGGCAGGACAGAACTCCTATATTGGACGCAAAGCCAAGAAGCGCAATTTTCGTCGTCTGTGGAATGTCCGTCTGAATAACGCCGTTCGCCCACTCGGACTCACCTATTCGACATTCATTCATAGCATGTATCTCAAGCAAGTGAAGCTCAATCGCAAGGTTCTCTCGAATCTCGCCATCTCTCATCCTCAAATATTCACTGAAGTCGTGAACTTCGTCAAATAGTTTTCCAAAATCCTCTCCATTTGAGAGGATTTTATTTTCATAATAATGAATACGAATCTTTCTTGTCAACTATTTCTCTTGAATACCTATTTACAAAGAAGAAGGGAACGGTAGAATACTCGCATGATACAATACCTCCTCCAAGCTGATACATCAGCCCTCATCTTTGCTCGATCGCTCGTATGACCCGGGTTTGCTTGGATCATCCAGATTCTCAGCGAATCAGTCGTACTCTGGTGAGCCATATTTCTCCTCTTTCTCTGGTTCACTGGCGTGAGAAAAGGTGACACTCGCTATCGAGTCTGGGCACTCGAAATATTTTTTGTGATCATTCTGACATTCATTCTCCATGCCATTGTCAATCTTGGTATTCCACAGTGGAGAGTATCCCCACAACTCGTTGCCGGAGGGATCAATCCGATCATTCCTCATCCGATAGATAACTCTTTCCCTTCTGGACATGCACTCTTCACAATTGCGCTCCTCGTTGGACTCTGGAATTCCTACAAAAAATGGTGGGCAATCACATTCACCGTTCTCCTCGGCATCATCACAGCAACCGCTCGAGTCATCGGATGAATCCACTATCCATGAGATATTCTCGGTGGATGGTTCTTCTGATTCATCGGAGCGCTGATCGCCCTCTTCGTGATCAATACTCCACCATTCCGACTCTTTATTTTTCCCTGAATTATTCGAGTAGCGAGCTGGTTCAGGCTCTAGATTCTTGAGAATCTCTCATCCAAAAACTGCACCAACTCTCGATTCTCAATGAGCATTGTCCTTTCAATATTCTCAGACCCTAAGATTCCAATACTCTCAGATTCCAATCATTGACGCCTGATTATTCTCACTTCTCTATGTCTATTCTTCCTGTTTTCTCATGAATCGTACTCAGACATGGTGCATATTTTCTCTTTCTCAAGCGATCCAAGAAAAATAGAAATTGGCCACTGCACTGGACAATCCCTGGAGGAAAGATCGAAGAAGGTGAGGATATCATCGATTGTGCTCTGCGCGAGACTCTCGAGGAAGTTGGGGTTCGTATCAAAAAATCCGATATTCTCGAAGAGACAACGGTGCATACGACCTATATCGATGGAGAGAAGACGGCACATCTTTTTCTCGTGGATACCTGGGAGGGTATGCCAGACAATCTTGAGGCTGAATTACATGATTCATTTATTTGGAAGACTCTCGACGACCTGCCTACTCCAATGATTCCTCATATTCATGCGGGTATCAAGTGAATTTTCACACATCAAAAACACATAGAATACCATGCGAACTAAAGAAACACTCATTCGTGGACGCATCACATTCTCCAGAAACAAAGTCCTCCTCAAACAGGGAGAGCAAGAATATTATATCAAGCCGTTCTCTCTCGAGCGCGGATATGTCGAGTGAGATCTCGTGGAAGGCAAGGTCATACGAATCGCAAATGAATGATACCTCGCAGAAATATCAGTGAAGCGGCTCATCGCTCGAAGCAATATCACTCTCCTCGGATCCATTGAGAAGATTGGATTCGGCAAAACCAGTATTCGCATCTTTCGAGAATATGGGAATATCGGCAGTATTGTAGTGAAAGACTCGTGAACTCCTTGATACACAAAAGGTGATATTGTCGAGGTCATATATTTCAAGGACACTGACTGGAAGATTCGAGAGCGGATAGGAAACATGGAAGATTCTCATATCGATGAGATTCTCCTCTATCGAAAAGAGTCTATATGTATCGATTTCCCAAAAGATGTCATCGAGGAAGCAGAGAATATCCACCAAGATACCATTGAGAGTAGAGGCGGTCAGACCCTCATACCAACATATCTCACTGATGGACTCCTTCAGGTATATTTTGACCCCTGAATGAAAGAGTATTTTCCTTCACTTTCCTCATGAAAACATTCTCGAACAGACTTTAGAAATATCTTCACCATGACGATCGATGGCGCTGATGCGAAAGATCTCGATGATGCCATCAGTATCGCTCGATACGAAGGATGAGACTACTTCCTCGCTGTCCATATCGCGGATGTGAGTGAATACGTGAGTGAGTGAAGTGTGCTTGATGCTGAAGCACTCCGAAGAACGACCAGTATCTATACACCAGGAAAAGTGATTCCGATGCTCCCCGAGAAGCTCTCGAATGGACTCTGTAGTCTCCATCCTGGAGAACCAAAGCTCACTCTCTCAATCCTGATGAAGATCAATACGGACGGGCAAGTATTCTGAAGCTTCATCACGGAAGGGATTATTGAGAGCAATAAGCGAGGAATCTATGAAGAAATCGTGGAATGAGATATGAGTATTCTTCATCTCTGAGTCGATGAGAAACAGTGAAATGGGGAGTTCGAGGGGGCGACACTGTCTGAACGGAGATGAAAAAGATGAACAGATGAGCAACAGCAGAGTGAGAGTGAGTTTGTTGACCCCTCGAGAGCTTTTGATACTTTTCAATCATGAAAAGTATATTCATGATCCCTCAACAATATTCCACATCTTGATGATTTTTTCACACTCTTTCATATTCTCGAGAAGCGGCGAAAAAAAGAAGGAAAAATCATCTTCGAATCATCGGAACCCGTATTCATGCTCGATCAGGAAGGGCATGTGACACATATAGAAAAACGGGAACGCTGAGCCTCCCATATGATGATCGAGGAATTCATGGTGCTCGCGAACGAAGAAGTTGCGAAGTGGTGTGCGAAGCGCCATCTTCCTTTTCTCTCTCGTATCCATCACTTTCCACCTCAGGAAAATCTCAAGATTATCCAAGAAATCATTGGCTATACTACTTCAAAAAAAGATATTACTCCATGAGATATTCGCAATTTTCTCGATCAGTATTCGAAGGAAGAAGTGAGCAAATTCCCCTCCTGAGAGCTCGTACAATCAAATACACTCTATCGTCTCTCCCGACTTCTTCTCCCGAAGATGGCAAAAGCTTTCTACAGTGATACGGCTCTCATGCACTTCGGTCTTGCGCTCGAATTCTATTCCCACTTCACGTCTCCCATTCGTCGCTATCCAGATCTTCAGATTCACCGCATTATCAAGGAAGAACTCCATGGTGAACTCACGAGTGAACGAAAGAAACACTATCGTTCGATCCTCAAGAAGATTGGTAAGAAGTGTAGCGATGGTGAGAATCTCGCAACGAGTATCGAGCGCTCAGTGGATGCGATCATGGTCTGTCGATATATGGAGAAGAGGATCACGCAATCATTCTCAGGACGTATAAGTGGACTCGCTGAATGGGCAATATTCGTCGAGCTCGAGAGCGGT
>JAYTYQ010000208.1:0-2383 GCA_043742285.1 Candidatus Altimarinota bacterium | reverse complement strand
ATCACTCTGCGGAGCAAAGGTGATCTCGTTTTTGATATTTTCGAGAATGGTAGAAGCGACGAGACGTCAGTCGAGGAGCATAGAGAGAAGAAAGGATAACAGGATAACAGGATGACAGGATGACAGGATGACAGAAGATATATCCAGAAAAAGGATATAGGAAAAGGCTATATCGTGAAATCAGAAATCCCTGAACTCTCTGAGTCTTTGATTCGTTGCTTGAGATTCATCCACCGTGCGTAGTCATCGTAGACATCATGTTTACCAACCGCCCAGAGGACTATCTCTCACTTTTTCTCAGAGAGACGCATCACGATACGATAATCAGCATCTATACTACATGAACTATAGCCATCCAACGGATGTCTGAGTGGATGTGTTCGCAAAAAATCCTGCCAAGGATCGTCCACGAGACTTTCGATAACAGGAATGGCATCTTTCTGGATATTTTTGGGAAGATTCTTGAAATATGTACGGAATGATTGTGTCTGGCTAATCTTCCAAGTCATGTATAAGATCTTTTACAGAATTATATCGCAAAATCCTTCACTCTGTCTCATCAAGCTCAGACTGACGCACCTTTGCAAGTGCATAAAGTGTGTCCATTTTCTGATAGATCGCCTCAATATCATCGAGCACTATTTCAGATCGTGTGCGCCTGGTTCGAAGGGGCTTTTGAGATGATGGAGAAATCGTAACTGTCATATGCTCAGTATATTGTTCACACAAAAAAATGCAAAAAAGAAAAAGGCCCGCGCGCGAGGCGGGGCCGGTTTTCGAACATTTCGAGGTGGAGTCTTGCGACCATCCTCGAATATTGGAGCGACCGACTTAAGCGGTCTACATGTACTTCGCTGGCACCAGTCTAGGTGCGTTCGCCTTCAAGAGGCTGAGCGCCCGCGGGTTGCCGACAAAGTTCACAACCCAAGCCCAAACTTCGTGAAGGACGATCAAGCCTTCCTTGATCGCCTTTTCGATGGCATGGAGGGCGTGATGCACCCCCCGTGCCGCGAAGTGCCGAGCTTCACGCAAGGTGAACTCGGTGTGGATCTGTTTGCTTTTTGCCATGTCTAAGCTCCTGTTCATTGTACCAGAGAATCTCTCCTCGGTAGTCGTAACGAATGTACGACATTCAAATTCTACTTCTTCTTCTTCTTCTTGTCAAAACTTTTTTCTATTTCTTATCATGATAGGTATTCTCATTATATTTTGGGATTTTGGATTTTCACTTGTTATTCTCTCGATTGTTCTATAATAAGAAATATGTCACAGACAAGTCCCCATACATCGTCGAGCCTGCAGATCTAGAACGGTGGCTCTCTCATGAGGGAATCACAATCAAGAAACAGAAATCTGGATCAATAAAGGAGTTCCTTCGTCGAGCCAAGCTCCATGCGCTCAAAGAAGTTACAGGAGACACTCTCGATTCTTCAAACTATAAGACATTTCTCTATGGCAGATAAGGTACTTCTTGACGCCTCCATATTGATAGCATTGTATTATGAGCCGGATTCTCAACACAATGAGGCGATAGCTTTTTTCGAAAAACACAGTAATTATTAACCTATATTTCTATGATCCACACACTTCCGACTCTTCCCTATGCGCTCGATGCGCTTGCTCCATATATCTCGAAAGAGACGCTTGAGTTCCACTATGGGAAGCATCATCAGACCTATGTCGATAATCTGAACAAGCTCATCGTCGGGACAGAATATGAATCGATGACACTCGAAGAGATCATAGCGAAAGTCTCAAAAGGTGCGATATTCAATAACGCTGCTCAGATCTGGAATCATACGTTTTATTTCATGGCGCTCACTCCTGAAGAGAATATGCCGAAAGAGCTCCCAAAACCTGGTGAGAGTCCGCTCTATGACGCTATGACGATAAAATGGTGAGGCGGGATGGAGTTCACCCAAGAATTCAATAAGGCAGCCCTCGCGAACTTCGGTTCCGGATGGACATGGCTCGTAAAGCGATCTGATGGTACACTTGAGATTCTTTCGACTTCAAATGCGGAGACTCCGATTCGAAAATCGGATGAGGAACCTGGAACGTCAGAGCAAAATCCTCAGTCTCGTCATTCTTCCTCGACAGCTCCTTTACAAAAAGAGCTTGTCCCACTCCTTACCTGTGACGTCTGGGAGCATGCCTACTATATCGATTATCGCAATGCTCGAGTCAAGTATCTCGAGAACTTCTGGAGAGTCGTGGATTGGGAGAAAGTCGAAGAACGCTATCAGGCATAAAATAATCCGCCTCGTGGCGGGTTATTGGTTCGTTGGTTTCCATGGAGCATTACTCTCATCGAGTTCTGATCGAATATCACTGATTCCCTCGAATGCCTGCGTGATCATGCGATGTGAGAGATTATGATTTG
>JAYTYQ010000207.1:0-2472 GCA_043742285.1 Candidatus Altimarinota bacterium | reverse complement strand
GATACCAGCAATGAGAATATTCATGGTTCATTCTTTTTTTTTCGTGAGAAAATCACCATGAATAATAGGAGTGAAGGCGCCATATTTCGTATTTTCGCGTCCCATATTCATAGTAAAAGTGATCACGAAAGCAATCGTCAGAAATAGGATCATTGACCCAATGATCCATCGAGCAATATGGCGTTTTTTTGGCATTCACGATTCTATGACTTTTGGCTTTTCTATGAGTGTCGGTGGGAGTTTTTTTATCTTGAATCAAGTCATGCGCCGATTATAGAAAGAAGTCTGTATTTTCAAAAAGAAAAATATATTTTTGCACATGTTTTGAACAGCTTTCGAGCTATACTATGATTCTTACGCTGACTGTGAACAAAATATGTTTAAATGTTGTGAAAAAGTTGTAAGAATAATGTTCCCAATATAGTATGAGCAGATTCTGTCGAGTATTTTATGAGCACTCTCCGTGTTTTTCTTTTGACAAAAGCCAAAAACAGACTAAATTCACTATGTCTAGTGAATTATTCGAATCTATTGACTCAACTCCATGACCCTGTCCTCTATGAGGAAGTTCGAGAAATATACCTTTCTCAGAAACAAAAACATATCATTGTCGATGCGACGCTCGGTCTCGGAGGTCATGCATTCATGCTCGCAGATGCGCTTCAGGAAGGGGATGTTTTTCTCGGTCTCGATCGAGATAGAGAAAATCTCATACTCGCACAAGCATACCTTCAGTGAATTCGTCATCCTTGAGTTATTCACTGTGTTCATGCCAGTTTCTCTGGTCTCTCCGATGTTCTTAGGGAACAAGAGATTGCGAATATAGATTTCATACTCTATGACCTCGGTGTGAGTAGTGTTCATTATGATCGAGCGGATAGAGGATTCTCTTTCCGATTTGATGGGCCACTCGATATGCGATTCGATCGAAATGGAGGTGCTACAGTCACAGATCTCCTCATGCAGACAGACGTTCGAGAACTTGCTCGGATATTCACGCTCTACGGCGAAGAGAAAAAATCCTGGTTCATCGCACAAGCCATCGAAAAACAGAGAAAAATAGAAAAAATCGATACCACATTCAAGCTTCTCAAAATTATCGACGAATCCAGCTTTGATGCCAAGTCTCCCACTCGAGTATTCCAGTCCCTTCGTATTGCACTCAATGAAGAATTCGAACACATTGAATCGTCCCTCAAACAGGCACTGAGTGCCTTGAACATAGGCGGAAAAATCCTTGTGATCACGTTCCATTCCCTCGAAGATCGTCTCGTGAAAAAGATTTTTGCTCCCTATCTTGAAGATGTTATCAATGAGATGACCTGACAGATACAGGAGAAGGCGAAGTTCAGAAAATATACCAAAAAACCTATTGTTCCTACTGATACGGAGATTCATCGAAATACACGAAGTCGAAGTGCGAAGATGCGAGTGATCGAAAAAATTGCGTAAATGAACACCAATCTCTAACCTTTTACAATGAACGCGAACGTTCTCGTAGCCAAAAAATGACATATCCCGTTTTTCTCAGAGAGGAAAGCTGCACGTGAATACTATCGTCTCTCCTTCACACAGACCTATGTACTCGCTATTGTGATGATTGCACTTCTTGGGATTTATTATGTGTGGATTCTCAACGAGAATGCCACCAAAGGATACTATATCCGGAATTTGCAAGTCACAAATCATGAGCTGAAGGTTCAGGCGAATCTTCTTGAGGTGAATATCGCACAAGGACAGTCGATCGAGAATATTATGGAATCATCTCTGATGTTTTCCATGCAGAATGTAGAACAGCCGACTTTTCTCGTGCTCAAGAATAGTGTTGTCTCGTTGAATGAATAGCGCTCTCAATTCAAAATAGAACTTTCCCTTTAGTGATTAGCAACTACTCATGCCCGAAGCACTGAAACGACTCATAGATATGATCCATTATCTTCCTGGAATTGGAGAAAAGACGGCAGCCAAGCTCGCCTTTTTTTTGCTCAAAGCGAATAGTGCCTATGTGAAAAACTTCGCAAAGGTACTCAATGATATCCATGAGAAAGTACGCGAATGTGAGCTATGTCATGGTATGACAGATATCGATCATCCTATATGCAGTCTCTGCAATGATATGAGACGTGATGGACATCTCCTCTGTGTCGTCGAAGATTATCTCGATATGCTCTCGATCGATCGAACGGGTGTCTACCGCGGCAAGTACCATGTTCTCGGATGAGTGGTCTCACCAATAGCAGGGATCACTCCAGACAAGCTCAACTATACTTCTCTCTTCGCTCGCATCAGTGAGCATCCTGATATATCTGAAGTCATCATCGCCACCAATCCCAATATAGAAGGAGAGGCAACGGCGCTCTATGCCATCGAACATATGCCACGGGAAGTGAAAATATCTCGTCTCTCGAAGGGACTTCCTCATGCGGGATCTATCGAATATGCAGATGAGATCACACTTCTTTCGGCATTTCG
>JAYTYQ010000206.1:0-1241 GCA_043742285.1 Candidatus Altimarinota bacterium | reverse complement strand
TGTTGAAGCCGTGCTATTTTTTCAGTATCGCTTAAGTTTTTTTTGCTTATATTCTCCCACCAAGAATGGGTCATCTCGCTCATCCACCAATCCGTGACGATCTGGAGAGCAATAGGTGAAGAGAATACTCATGAGGCACAGTGAGCACACTCCTTCACGTCTTGTGGGTGTGGTGCACTATCAGAGCCAAAGAATACCTTACGATTTCCAGAGTAGACGAGCTTCTGGATAGCAAGGAGGTCTTCTGGATCCTTCAGGGTTGGCTTGCAGTGAAGGTGCGTCTCAAATGCATGTCCTCACTCCTTATCATGAGCGGTACAGAGAAGATGCTGTGGAGTGACTGTTCCCCAGAGATTCGGATATTTCTCACTTGCGATCAGTTCTGCCATTTCTCGAGTAGAAATATGCTCGATGACAATCTGAAGATTTGGATGATTCAGAGCAATCCGCTCAGCAAGTGACCGAAACTCTCTCTCTGCTCTGTGGACAAATCCCTTGGTGATCATTCCGAAATTATCTCGCGAGACCGTCGTCTCAGGGTGAAGTGAGAGAACAATACCACAATCGATCATAGCCTCAAAAATCTTTTTTGTATCCTCATCGTCTGGATCGATATCCCCTGTCGATCATCCAGAGTTCGTCGTCACTCCTCCAGGATAGTACTTCACGGCGACGATCTTTCATTTACAAGCGTGGATCATCAGAGGAGTCGTCTCAGGCTTGAGAGATATCGTCATGAGTGGAGTTGTCCCACTCGGGAGATATTTGCCGAGTTTCTCTCTATACGTATCTACTTGCTCAGCATTCATGATATGGCTCGGAAGGAGATTGGGCATGACGAGTACCTGAGCATAGTCTCACTGGAGCGCAGATACAGCTTCGAGGATCGCCTCTGGGCGGGCAGACTTCGGATCGTCGGTAGGTCAGTTCCATCCACGAAGGTGAGTGTGGAAATCGGAAGGGGAATGCAGAGTGATGAGCATAAGGATAATGATAAATAGCTTATCAAGAGAATAAGCATCTCCCTGGAAAAATCAAAAAGAAAAGGATCTTAAATCGCTTATCCCCACGGAAGAACTGAACTTGGATGTAATTTCTCCATATATGTTGCGATTTCCTGTATCAATAGTGGCAACGTAGTGGCTGTCACGACTACATGTCCGCGTTTTGTATCTTTTCCATTTGGCTTCCCGTAATCGAGCATATATTCTGCTCAAAATGAAATATTTGGCAAAGTGCCA
>JAYTYQ010000205.1:0-3889 GCA_043742285.1 Candidatus Altimarinota bacterium | reverse complement strand
CGCAGATTTTGCCATCTTCTTATTATCCACTAGAAGGTGACCTCCATGAAGCCAATATTTCGAGAACTGTTTACCCGTGAAGGCTTCAGTCTGGGCAATCTCGTTCTGATGATGCGGGAATATGAGATCACACCCACCCATATGGATGTCGATCTGATCTCAGAAGAAATGCCTATTACATGCACTACACTCGATATGCCATCCAGGTCTACCATAGATTTTTACTTGTTTCTGTCATTCCGGGCTTGTCCCGGAATCTAGGAACTGGATTCCTGTATGCACAGGAATGACAAAGTCAATTGATACATTTACGATAATTTCCCACTTATTTTCTCCATCGCTTGCCTCATCATAGGTTTTCCAGAGTGCGAAATCTGCCACTTGGTCCTTGTCGTATTCATCATTATTGATACGGACACTCGATATCATTCCTGCGAAATCCAGATTCGCGAAATTCCCATAGTTCTTGAATCTTGCAACACTATAATATATGCTTCCATCCTCTGCGAGATAGGCATATCACTTCTGTATGAGTCCATCGATGATCGTTCCCATATCATCAATGAGACGAGATATCGGCATGATATTATCAGCAGGGATGATCGAGAGCTTGTTACAATCAGAGAGGAATTCCTTCGTATAGTATTCTGTGAATTCTTTGAGACTCTTTCCTGATCGTTGGCTATCGCGGATAGTCTTGTCATCGATATCGGTGATATTCATGGTTGTCTTCACTTTATATCCGAGAAATCGCATACTCCGGACGATGAAGTCATCCATGAGATAATTTCGGAGATTCCCGATATGTGCATAGTTATACGGAGTTGGTCCACAATAGTAGATCTTCACTTCATCTTGTTTCAGTGGCTTGAATGTTTCGAGTGTTCGAGAGAGTGTGTTGTAGAGGTGGAGTGACATGTGATGAGATAAAAACTAAAAACTAATAATTGAGTTGTACTGTTATTTCGAACGAAAGATAGTGAACCCAGAAATACAGACTCACTATACAGAAAGAAATAGAAAAATCGAGGAAAGGTTATATTATGTATTTGACAATGTATATTATTATTTCAAAATAATTGACTCAAGCTGAAAGTGTGCTATAATTATTTTGCTCTTTTTGTATATAGTTTATGAAACATCCTATCCATAGACACCATCGTCAACATGGTACGGAGTGGATCTCGGCGATTTTCACGCTTCTGGTACTCGTTGGTATCTATCATTCGACGGATAATTTTGATTCTTATAGTTCACTCTTCGCGAAGAATGATGCTGGATGAACCAAGAAAATCACGGTTGCAGCCCCGTATTGGAACAATACACTCTCGTATGGTTTCCGTTCGGTGGAAGGAGATAGCTATACGAATATTGGAACACCTCGAACTGATCAGGTCACTGTTCATGAGTCGAGTATGAAAACCTCGGATGACGGCAAGGTACGAGTAACTTTTTATAAAGATACTCCCATCGATGCGATCGAGGCTTCACTTCCACAGAGCAGTCCACGGGCCTATTCGCGCCTCCCAAATGGAATTGCTGTGATCGAGTGAGATCTCGCGTCTCCGAGTGCCAAGACCATTCTATCGACTATGCATTCTCGATAGTGTCTTCCCATCAGTGTTTCTCCCGAGCGGTATACTCGGGAGTTTTTTTGTGAAAAAATGGTGAAGGATTTGGGAAAATGCCAAATTTCCATACACTGTTGAAGTTGCTATTTTGCTGAATTTTGCGAGCCCTTTTCATAAGATGATTCTGACAGAGATCCCTCACTGTGTTCGATGACAAAATAGTGTTCCTTAACAATCATGAAAGTTCATAATGGGGATGATATAGTATTCGATAGGAAGACTCGTATTGTATCTATGCTGTTCCGGGGCGCTTCGCCTCGTCATCAAAGGAGAAAACATAGTTGCAAACACTATTTCTCGCAAGGGTTCACTTTCTGCACTTGCTCGCGCAGCTGCAAAGGTTCTTACACCTGCACAAACTCTTTCTTTTGCCTAATCGCTCAAGAAAGTAGCCTGACTTTTTAGTCTGAGTGCCGTATGGCCTGCTACACCCTTTATATTCCGAAGCTAATAGGAATATATCGTATTTATCAGCCTCTCTTTCCTAGGTTCTCATCTATTCGTCGGAAATGAGTGTATACCAATAGATCTTCAGAGCCTATTCTGTTCTCTTCTCGGGGCTCGTCGTATCCAAGATGAACTACGAACGGTAGATGTAGCTATGGTACCTTCCTACACGCGGGGGCAGTTCCCGCCATCTCCACCATTTTCCTGACAACGACTCCTTCTCAATGATGAGGATTTTTTTGTGTGACATACTCGATTCAAATTGATTTGCTTTGCCTTGCCCTGTAGATCCTTAGATGACTGGCTCTACGAATATAGTATATTCTTCATCTCGAAGAGAATGCACTATTTCCGAAAGGAAATTTGTTTTTTTTCTCGTTTTTTATAGAATATCTTCAACTTTCTTCTGTAGCCTTTTTTAGATACTTAACCTTCCAATAATTGCATATATGGCTTTTGCTATCGATCGAGTTGAGGCGGCGAAACGCCTCGGTATATCTACACGTACAGTAGACCGTCATATCCAGGCAGGGCGTATCCGTACACGACGTATCGGCAAAAAAATGTATCTTGAGGATGGTGATATCGAATCCGTACGGATGCTCGATCCAGCGAGAAAGGAAGATGACTATATTGTCATCCTCGATCATGAAGAGTATATGATATCTCCAGAGGTCTCGGGTCATGAGATTATTTCGCCTAAAAGTCCATCTCACTGAGGACTTGCGGAATTCTCTCGATTCTATGAGGAGACGCAGGGTATAATCACTCGAAAAGATGAAGTGATCCAAGACCTTTCCTATCGACTCGGAAAGAGTGAGGCAGAACTCAAAAACTCTATTCCACTCATGGATTACAAGAAAGCTACATATCTGCTCGAAAGTGCCAAATCAAAAAATGATGAAGATGCGAAGAGTCTTACTGATACGATCTCTACTCTCGAAAAAGAAATTATTAAAAGGAACTCTATGATTCTCGGACTGACAATTCTTTTTATTTTGGTACTTGCATTTTCCTTTGTGTTTTTTCTATTCGCCCGTGGATTTCACTTTTCCTAACTTTCCTCTATGAAAAAATATCATACTCCAAAGCGTATCCTTCTCAAGCTCTCAGGTGAAGCACTTCAGTGAGAACAGGGATATGGGATTGATCCGAAGTTTCTCTCTTTTCTCGCAAAAAAAATTGTTCATCTGGTAGAAGTCGAAAAACTTGAGATTGTCATCGTTGTCTGATGAGGGAATATTTTCCGTGGGATTGAGCTTGAAGCTTGAGGATTCGACCGAGTGACAGGTGACTATATGGGAATGATGGGAACGATTATCAATGGTCTTGCGATCGGTGAGGCGATCGAAGATGAGTGAGTCGATGTTCGTGTGATGAGTGCGATACCTACACAGCGTGTGGCTGAAGAATTCATCCGGAGACGGGCACTTCGTCATATCGAGAAGGGAAGGGTAGTTCTCTGTGTCTGAGGTACGGGGAATCCCTATTTCTCTACCGACTCATGTGCAGTTCTCCGTGCTCTCGAGCTCTCCTGTGATGTTGTCGTAAAAGCCACTAAGGTAGATGGAATCTATGATAAAGATCCCAAGAAGCATGCTGATGCTGTTCGTCATGATACACTCTATCTGCACGAAGTGATCCAACGGGATATTCGAGTCATGGACCAAGCTGCTATAGCACTTGCTCATGATGAAGGCATGCCGATCTATGTCTGTCGTATTGAGGATATTGATCAGATATGAAGTGAAGATATGATCGGGACATTCGTCCATCCGAATAAATAGGCTGAGAAGGTTCAAATTTTATTC
>JAYTYQ010000204.1:0-1886 GCA_043742285.1 Candidatus Altimarinota bacterium | reverse complement strand
TCGACAACGGGAATGACGTGAGTGGATCAGTACCGTTCTGTCGAACTCAATCTCGCGATTCTCGAAGTCGCAAAAATCTTTCTCAAATCTGGAGGGAATCTTGTTCTGAAGGTATTTGTCTGAGAAGATGTGAATGATCTGGTTGTACCCCTCAAGGAACACTTCAAGAAGGTATCTCGTATCAAGCCAAAAGCCTGTCGTGATCGGAGTTTCGAAGAGTATTTCGTCTGTAGGGAGAAGAAGTTATAGTTTTTGGAAAGCGTAGAATCTGGACTGCTTGGGGAAATAGATTTCTCTAGAACAGAGTATATAGAGCCTTACTTTTTTATCGATAGAGAGGTTTTCCTGAAGAGTCAAGGTTTTTTTAGCTTTCATTGCTTGTATTTTTGATCAAATAAGTTATTCTTGCTTTTCAATTTCTCTTCAAGAAGAGGAATATTATCACTTATCTTTTCCATCATGGATACAAGACAATGACTCACGATCGATATGATCATCGCAAAGTTCGTTCCGATTCTTGGTGCCCTGCTCTTCATCACAGGACTCGGTTATCTCATCTATACGAGTGTCTGGGAATTGATGGGGCCAACGATTCGACTAGGAGTTGGATTTTTTGTTTCCCTTGTGATTATTGGGACGGCATTCTCTTTTTCTGAGAGATTGAAGTATTTTGCTGATGTCGTGATGGGGTGAGGTATTCTCCTACTCTACGGGACACTTATCTATGGTTCTCGTACGACTGATGCTGCACTCGTCCTCATTCCAGAACAGGCAACACTGATCACAGCCTTTCTCTTCACTTTCGCAGTAGCATACTTCTCTTCACTTCGCAAGTCAAAGGTCATCCTCGCGCTTGGTATTCTCGGAGCCTACCTCACGCCTTTTGTCATCGGACAAAATGATGTCTGGGCATCGAATATCTCCTTCAATGCCTATCTTGTCTACTTCACTGCGGTGAATATAGTCATATTTATCATGGGACGAGAACTGGCGATTCATGATCTTATCCCTCTCAATCTTCTCGGACTTTTTTTCGGTACCTATACACTCCATCACCTAGTATATTTGAATAAGATTCAGGATGTAGCATGAGGATTTTGGCATAGCAATACCTTCACTGTGATCCTCCTTGTGGTACTCGTCGCGATGAGTATTCTCAGTATTGCATTCACATCTCGATACTTTGCTCCGAATGAAGAAGCGTGGATTTCCGCATGATATCTCGTGCCACTCCTATGGTTTTTCTTCCATCTTGCGAGTGTACGTTCGGGTCTTACGATTTGGGTCGAATGAGGAGCTTTTGCTATCATCTCAGTCACATATTTTGCTGCATGGTACTTCCTCCGACCACTTGAGTCGAGTAGGTATCAACATGTAGCTGCGTATGCTGGATGACTCATCTCCCTCGTATTTGCGATCAATGCACTCTTTCCAGACTTCAACCTCTATGCAAGTCTGCTGGTCGCATATATTGGAATCATATTTGCTGTACTCTATATGGTCGAAGGGAGCAAGGGAGAACGACTCATCGCCTCTTTCCTCTTCTCGTGTTTTGGTGCGACACTCGCATTCTCCTACATCTATTGAGAATGAGTCCCGACAGAGTATCCGACATTTTTCGCTGTGCTCTCCCTCCTTCCTGCTATTGCCCTTGCACCAATGGTCAGACTGAATCATGAAACGCCTGATTCAACGAAGAAATTCTCTGATATCTATTCTATTATAGCTTGTCTGATCGCTGTTCTCATCATAGTGGTGAAGGTGTTGAAGGAGCTTGATTTTTCTTTCGCGATATTTATCCTTCCAGGATTTGTGGCTATTCTCACTGCTTATTTCCAGTGAGCGAAAAACCCAACTCGATCCACACTGATGCGTATATGAGTACT
>JAYTYQ010000203.1:0-1265 GCA_043742285.1 Candidatus Altimarinota bacterium | reverse complement strand
AGTTTTTACAGAAGAGTGATGTCACGAACATAAGGGACTGTCTAGATCAAGACTTATTTCATTTACAGCACTTTGGATCTATCTTCGGAACCAAAAGTAGCCTACATTTTTTTCTATTTACCCAAAATACTTGCGAATTAACTCTTTATGATGAGAATAGATATAGCGATAGACGGTGTCTTTTGAGAGTTTTTCAAGGGTCTCTAGTCTCCATCTTCCGCTAATTTGCTTGGGTGACCAAGCATTTTTTATTTTGGAGAGAATATAATGTTCAAGACTTCCTCAGGGTTCAATACGACAATACCTCTTACTTGCAAGAGATCGCCTCTCCTCTCTCATGTCGTATATTTGTTTTGGAAGAAATCGAACCTGTCTCTTTCCAATCTTTCTAAAACGTTGTATTTGAGATACTCCTTCAACTCGAATAACATAATCCTTTTCTCTATTTCATTTCTTTCATCAAACATACCGAAAGAGGGGTTGATTATATTTCACACCATTCTTTTGAAACAAACGATAGAGAGTACTCTTATTTCTTCCGAGTTTCTCTGCTATTTTTGGAATAGAGTAACCCTCAAGTAGTAATACTCGTATTTCATGAAGTTCCCCTTCATGAATCTGTGTTTTTCATTTGATCATACCACCAAGTTACCAAGTAGAACAACTCAAGTTATATGTAAACTGAATTGCTGCAACCATAATTATAAAAGTTGCATTTGGTGGTAGATTGTAGGGACTATTATTTGCTTTTTCCGACCCTTTTTATATAATAAATGCGTCTTACTCGTGTATTTTCGGGTTTGACGCATTTTATTCCAAAATACTGTAATTCCTACAATATGGATCACAAAGAAAAAAAGGCGCTCATGGAGACATACGCCACACACAAGGGAGATACTGGATCCCCAGAAGTTCAGGTTGCTATCCTCACGGCTCGTATCGAGAGTCTGAAGAATCACCTCGAAACGCATAAGCAGGACAATCATTCTCGTCGCGGTATCGTCATGATGGTGGCGAAGCGTCGTAAACTCCTCGATTATCTCAAGAAAAAAGAAGAATCTCGCTACACAACATTGATCGAGAAGCTCGGACTGCGCAAGTAGTCTTGTATTTATCACAGAAATCTATAAAATCCCTTTTTACTCAGGAATTTTATTATGCGCAAATATCGATCATCATTCATGCTGGATATTCCATTCTATCCACTCCATTATTTCTCCCATGCGCTGATCCTCATATCAGTGGTGATCTCGATCGCTGGTTTT
>JAYTYQ010000202.1:0-1123 GCA_043742285.1 Candidatus Altimarinota bacterium | reverse complement strand
CGGACGTGAAGTGAGTCGCCTACAAGATCAGATCGTGAGTGAGATAGAAGAAGTGGTAAAAAATGGAACCAAAGAAGTCACTCTTCTCGGACAAAATGTAAATAGCTATGGAAAAGAGACGAAAGCAAAACTGTGGGATGAGACGGAGATGAAGTGGATCACTCAGGACCAACGCCCCCGTCGCTATGCGACACCCCTTCAAATTGAAGGGGAACGAAAAGCAATCACCACCCACTCAAGACCAACTCCCCCGTCGCTAGGTACCACGAGTTCAGGTACCACTACCCCGGAGCTAGGTACCACGAGTTCAGGTACCACTACCCCGGAGCTAGGTACCACGAGTTCAGGTACCACTACCCCGTCGCTACGCGACACCCCTTCTAAAGAAGGGGAATGGAAAACAGATACTGGTATAGTTTCTATCGAGGGGGTCATGATACGTAGATCAGAGATGAAATATAAGGATATAGTCTATAGTCCGAATATGAAGTCTCGTGCACGAGCCTTGAGAAAAGCTGGCAATCTTCCTGAAGTGGTTTTTTGGAATGCTGTGAAACAAAAACAATTTTATGGGTTTGATTTTGACAGACAAAAAATTATAGGAAGTTATATAGCAGATTTTTATTCGAAATATCTCGGACTTATCATAGAGATAGATGGCTCATCACATCATGACAAGCTGGAGTATGATAGAGAAAGACAAGAATTTATCGAGTGAGCTGGTATACGTGTACTCCGATTCACTACAAGAGATGTGATGTGAAATATGGACGCAGTTCTCGATACTCTAAAAAGATATATTCTACAGCACTACACTCGTATGGCTCCATATTTCTATTCTCTAGAAAGTGGAGAGCAGAAGATTGAAGTATCGGTTCCATCTTCCCCTTCTTCAGAAGGGGTAGATAAGAAGATTGAAGTATCGGTTCCATATTCCCCTTCTTCAGAAGGGGTGGCACGTAGTGCCGGGGTAGTTGCTTTAGGGTTTCCCGAAGAGCAGAGTATGACCATCCAAACTCCCTTCCGTGAACTCCTCGACCGAATCAATGATATTCCAAATCTCGATCGTATACGCTTCACGAGCTCCAATCCTCACGATATGACCCATGATATCCTCTCGTCG
>JAYTYQ010000201.1:0-2164 GCA_043742285.1 Candidatus Altimarinota bacterium | reverse complement strand
TGATGCTGTATTCACATTCACGCCTATGAGATTCACGATGTCTTCGACAGTATATCCGAGACGTTCTTCGAGTTTTTTTGGACTGATATCATGTTGGTACATCCCGACACCGATACTCCCTACTGGGATCTTCACGAGTTCAGAGAGCGGATCGATATAGCGTCTCGCGATCGAGATCGTCCCACGATCGGTCACATCGAGATCGGGAAACTCTTCTTGTGCGACTTCTGAGGCTGAGTAGACGGAGGCTCAGGATTCATTCACGATGATGATCGGGAGATTACTGATAGTCTGGATCAGCTCGATAGTCTCATCTGATCCAGTACCATTTCCTACTATGAATACTTCAGGATGATGCTTTTCTAGGAGATTCTTGAGTATCTTCTCGGCTTCAGCAGGTGAGTCGAGAAAAATCTTCGAGAAAGTGAGAGGATTTCCAATCGTATCGAGGATGACGATCTTGCACCCTGTGCGATAACCAGGATCGATACCGAGGATAGTTTTCCCATATTCTGGGCGAGTCATCAGGAGATTCGCAAGATTTTTTTGGAATGTCTCGATAGACTCATCTTCTCAAGCTTCAGTGAGCTCTCCATGGATCTCAGTCTCGACCGACTTGAAGAGGGAAGTGTATCATTTCTTGATCGCTTCCCCGAGCTCAGATATGAGATTTCCACGTGGGAATCTCTCTCGCACGATCTCGAGAGATTCATCATCTTTTTCTATCTTCACCGTGAGGATATCGAGATTTTCTCAGCGATTCAGGGCGAGGATTTGGTAGGGCTTGATCCGAGAGATGAGAACTGAGAATTCACTATATATATCAAACTTCTTCACTTCTCATCTTGTTTTCTCATTGAGTTTTTCGAGCATCTTGTCACTCTTTTTTTTGGAAGATATGAGTCACTCTGTATGGAGATATGATCTGAGTCTATCCCGGATATCACCATCTGCAGAGATCTCGGCAGCGATGATCTCGATCGCTCACTCGATGATCTCTTCTCTTGAGTGGAGTGCGAGGAGATTCTCAGGTATGATACAATCACGATTGAGCTTTATCATGTCAGCGATTATCTGCCAGCCATTTTCGATGGCGAGCATAGCTTTCGTCTTTTTCTTGAGTCTATAAGGCGTATAAATATCCTCGACTTCTTTCAGAGTTTTTGCATTTTTGAGAGTTTTTTCGAGTTCATCGGTCAAGAGTCACTGTTCGCGGATCCCTTCGATGGCAGTTATTTTTCCCTTGTAGAGGGTCTCTTCATGTTTCTGAATATCGATGATATCTCGTATCTGATTCTCATCGAGATCTCCCGTACGCTCCTTGCGATAGCGTGCTATGAATGGTACGGTCGATCATTCTTTTGTGAGATCGAGTACTACTTCAATCTGGAAAGATTTGAGAGAGAGGGCCTCAGAGATGAATGTGATATAGTTCGGTTCGAGCATGAGAAATGTATTATCTGATTCGTATTATATCGATAAACTCGCAATTTACGAGCAAATATTTTACCATATTTTCTGAAATTGTTTTACAGAGAGAGGGGGTGGGAGTCAATCATCTGCCACTCAAGAGTGAGTTGTCCCAGAGGCTCCATGGATTCCAATAGTTCTAGAACAGGTGGGAAGAATCATATTCTGGATGGCTCACCGGCGAACTTCTGATAGTCATCATAGTCGTCGAAAGCCTTTTGGAATGTATGGACTTTCCCATTCGTATTCGAACGGGTGATGATACGTCATTGGAACATAGGAAGAAAAATGAGTGGACAAAGGAATGGCTTTCTAGAGATAGAGTTCTATATATTTTTGCAAGAAAATCTACTTGGCAAAAGATAAATGATTGTGAAAATAAAAATCCTCTCGGGAGAGAGAGGATTACCGAAGATAATCTTTATATAAGTTGTAAAACTTAATCAGGTTGTGTAGGAAATGATTACGAGTAAAATTCTAAAGGTTCAATCCAGAATTTTATCATCGTAACCATTTCCCCTAGATTCTATTCTGAAACGCCACACTTGTCATTTCATCAAAACAGGTCATCTGGAGTAAAGTAATCGAGTCTTTTTCTTGGTCTTGAGTTTAGTAAGATTTGGATTTTATCCAAATCTTCTTGTGTTATGTTCGTGAAGTCTGTTTTCTTGGGAATGTATTGTCTGATGAGTCA
>JAYTYQ010000200.1:0-10779 GCA_043742285.1 Candidatus Altimarinota bacterium | reverse complement strand
TCTTTGGAAAGAGGGTTTGCGAATTGAGAATCGAAGGACTTCATGATTCCTGAGGCTTTCTCGACTCACGTTTGCATATCGAGGAGGGATTTTTCGAGGGCTTCCATGGAATCTCATTTCCAATCCTTGGTGGCGATTCATCTGAATTCTGGAGATGTCGTGATCGCCTGGAAGAAGGCATCGAATCCGGTATCATTCTGAGGGGCGGGCATATGATTATTACAGATGAGAAATTATGAATAAAAATACAAGAATCAGTGTTATAATTGTAGTTTTTCCTTATACCCCTCGAGTATTGCTATATTCTTCTCGAAACTTTCTGATTGCAATTCGAGACGCTCCTTCTGAAGAATAAGTGGTTTCTGAAGGGATGGATCTGTGGTATGAGAGATCTGTATCTTGAGCGAATCAAGAGTTCACTTCAGTGTATCACGATTTTTTGAGAGAAGCAAAAGTATAGACTCAATCGGTTCAAGAATCTCATTCTTTACCCATTTCCCATATTTCGTGAAGTTGAAAATCTCTTTGTATTTCGAGGATTCGAGGACTTTCCTGAGTTTTCCTGAGTCGTCTGTTGAGGCTCTGGCAACTTCCGAGAGGAGTGTGAGCGAGTCATTGATTTTCCCGAGAAGATTCTCTTTCCACGCATTCTGTCCTGCTTCCTTGAGATGATTGATGAGACTCGTATTCGTATTCTGGAGTATATAGGCTCTCTGATCGAGTCCAGAGAAGAGATTCTGGATCGTATATTCAGTATTATTGGATGCAAGGAGGAGAAGATGTGCAATTCATGAGAAAATCCGACCAAAGACCGTAATGAAAAATACTCCAATAAAGTAGACAATACTCATCATGACACCATAGATTATTCCAGCAATGAGGAGAACCATTATTATTCCTCCTGCATCTCGTGATCGTCACATGTTCTGGATGATTTTTCATCATCAGAAGGCAATATTCTTGAGATTATCGAAAAGTTCATTTTTATTCCTTTCTTTTTTCTCAGCAAGTCGAGAATCCTCGAGGAATCTCTCATCGAACATATTTCCGATCTTCTCGAAGAAGCTTCCTGCTTTTTGTACATCTTTTTTCTCTATGATCTCGCCTCCTGAGATATAGTGATCATCTGTGATGACGACATTCGCTGATCGAGTATAGAGATACGCTCTTCTGAGAAATACGAGAAAAAGTCATACAAATACGAATGCATAGAACACACCGAGAACTCAGAGTATCGCAAGAATCGTTCCAAAGACTCATCCAGAAAACCCAATCAATCCAGCGATGACTGTGATGACAGCAAGAGGGATACTCACACTCTTCACGACCCGAAGATAGTCACGTTCTCCGGTCATCCTGAGCTCTTCAGGAGAGATCCACTCATAGAGATAGAATCACCTCTGATCTACCTTTGACTGGATATCTGAAGGAGTGATGGGAGATGATGGCATGTGGGGAAGTGTACGTGTGAGCATGGGTATTTGGGGGGGGGGGGGGGTGGTGGCTTAGAAATATAGAGACTAGACCCAACTGAATCCAATCAGAAAAAAGAATGCAATCACGATCAACGATACAATCCACCTCTCGAATTTCTCATGGAGAAATATATATCCGAGCAGCATGGTACAGAGGAGTTCAGATAGACTGATGAGATTGGCTGTATTGGCTGGGAGATAGAGATAGGAAGTGAAAAGTAGTGCGAGTGCGATGGAGACGGTGATACCCGATGATACGGGAGAAAAAAATTCGCTCATATGATATTGCTTCTTGGGATAATTCTTCCTTCCTGAGAGAAATATGAGACATCAGAAGAGTGATGATCCGAGTGCCTCGAACGAGAGGGATCGCACGGGCTCGACTTAGAATATGAGAAGTATATAGAAATCTCGAGAAATACAAAATTCCTTACTCTTTGTGAGAAATTCGGTCAAATATGGATTGATTGATTTACTGATTGATCTCTTTCGCGAGTTCTTCTTGATCTTTCGCATTGAGGATTTTGACTTGTTTGAGTTGTTCTGATGCTTCATTGAATGCTTTTTTCTGTGCATCTGCTTCGACTTGTACCTGTGCTCGGAATGCCTCAATGGTCTCGAAGTGTGCCTTGAGCTTGGTGACGTTCTCGACGAAGACCGTTGATGAGAGAACAGGCTTCGATGAGAGCTCTTCACTCTTGCGTGAGGATTCGATCGCCTTGTCCGTGAGTTCAGATGACATCTTGTCGATGGTCTCACCCATGACACTGATCGCCTTCATCGAGGCATCGAGCGCTTTCTGAGAACTGGTCTCGATGAGTGCTGTCGAGAGGAGTGTCTTGAATATAGGTCGAGAAGAACTCATCGAGAGTGAGAGCTTCGCGGCAGCGTCGAGGCGCATGAGGAGTCGCTTGCGAGCCATATCGAGATTGCCGATGAGGACATCGAGATTGCTCACAAAATATTCTACCTGACGAATGAACATGTCGAACTTCATCTTCTCATTCTCATCCGTGGAGGTGGATGCTTTTGACTTGAACTCTTCGATCTTCCCTCGGAGGAAGTCACGGTAGGCGACGACCTTTCCGAGATTCGCATCGATACCATCGAGGAATTTTTTCTGCATGTCGATACTCGTATTGAGGGAGCTGTATGCTTGATCGAATCCTGAGAATATCATCTCGATCTTGCCCTGAAGTGTCTGGATATTGAACTTGGCCTCATCCCACTTGGCATCGAGGGATCTCATGAGTGTTCCAAGGAGGGGAATTGCTTTGGCTGCTCGCATCATCATGCCATCATTGTTGATGATTTCCTTGTATACTTCTTGTACTTCACCATTCATCTTCGAGAGCTCATCGGAGACGTTCATGATCGGATCGTTATCGATGACGGTGGCTGTCTCGGCGATGATTGAGTCTAGGGGTGCTGTGATCTTCTCACCGAGGGAACGAAAATCTTTCGCTTCAGAAAATGTCGATTCTACTTCTGCTTGTTCGATCGCAGAGAGAGGCTTTGCATTGAGCTTTGTGAGGACAGCAACCGACTTATCTGCTGTGAGGTCTTGAGCTTGAGTTTTTGGATCTTGCGTCTGGACTTGCGTATCTGCCATGGGAATAAATAATTAGAGATGAGAAAAGATCAATCTTGAATCGAGAAAAGAGAGAATTCAATATAATCCCTATTCTAAGAGGATTCTCGGTTTTTTGCAAAAGAATTTTCAAAAGAAGGAATTCATGACTAATCAAATCGAATTTCTACGATAAATTTCTGATCTTTCGACTCGATATACAGACGCCATTTCAGTATATCTACAATTTTTTTCACGAGAGAGAGTCCGAGTCATTGTCCATTCGAATTTCGAGAAGCGTTCTCTTGATAGAATGCCTCTGTAAGTCTTATGAGTTTTTCAGGTTTGATATCGTGATCGAGAGTATTTGTGATCGAGAGTATTTTTGGTGTCAGTGTGATGATTATTGGTCCATCTGATCGGTACTTGATAGCATTCTCGATGACATTGGTGAGGATTCTCTTATAGAGTTCACTATTCCCATCGAGAAGGATATATTTATTTTTTGTATTCAATTCGAGCACACTTTCCTTATAATTCTCTATGATATTCTTGGTGATTTCGATGATATCGATTCTTTCTTTCTCATTGAATCGCTTCTCAGGATTCGCCATGAAGAGAAGAGTATCTATAGTTCGTTCCATAGCATGGATCTCTTCACGACTTGATTCTATGAGGATATTCGGTTCTTTGAGTCAGAGCAGTTCGAGATTCGACTGCATGACAGTAAGAGGCGTCTTGAGTTCATGGGCAACATTATGACTATAAGCTTCAAGAGAATTATTGTGTTCTCGAATCGGTTCGATCACGATGTGGGCAAGGTATTTGCTTAACACATAGATGATGATCAGTCCGAATATGCTTCAGATTCATGCGAGGATCAAGAGCCATATATGGAAATCCATGATCTGTGAGAGATCACGAGTGAGAAAAATCGTGAATGTCGGAAATACTTTCTTGTAGATGAGGTAGTATCGTTCATCGATTTCGAGAGAATTTTGATGAATATTATCGATTCAGTAGAGAAGTGCAATCTCATGATCATCGAGATCGAGAAAATCATTTTTGATGACTTTATGATCTTTATTGAAGATGAGAATATCTCTTGGTCATCTGAATTCCTTCCCCCCTTCGGATGGGGGCACTAAAGACATGAGGATATTGCCAGAATTTCCGTGAAATGCATCTCGAATATTGCGTCCGATATGCCCTCACTCGAATACAGTGATCTCATTATGAAATTCTCGATAGATTCGATCTCTCTGATAGAGGTAACTCATAGAAAGTATACTTCAGAGAATTCAGATGAGTACAAGAAAGGATGCTCCGCTGATTTTGAGAGCAAGCTTCTTTTCATCATGAATATCTCAGAGATATTGCTGAATGGATTTTATACGAGAAGATATCATACTCATTTCATAGTTTGGATTATATTTTTTCAGAGTTTTTTTCGGAGCATGGAGATATGTGCCTCAAGGGTTATGCTATTGAATCCGAGTGACTGTTCGCGAATTCACCATACGGCTTCGAGTATATCTGTTTTACTTTTTGGATATCATTGATGACGTCCGAGATATTCGAGAATTCCATATTCTTTATTGGAGATTTCTATTACTTCTTCCCCTTTCTTGAGAATTCTTTTCCCGATCTCGAGTACATACTCTCAGAAATTAATGACTTGCTCGATGATTTTCTCTTTTCTCCGTGAGAGAGCAATGATGCGTGCCTCGAGTTCTCTGAGATCAAATGGTTTTGTGATATAGTCATCTGCTCCAAGTGCGAACATTTCGAGCTTGTCTTCCATCATCGAATTCGATGTGAGGATGATAACAGGAATATAGTTTTTCTGTTCGCGGATCTGCTTCATGAATTCACGCCCATTCATGATTGGCATATTCATATCGAGGATGATCACATCAAATTTGGTATAGAGCTTCTCGAGTGCTTCACCCCCATGAACTGCTCATTCGACGGTGTATCATTTGAGACTCAGATAGGTCATGATATTGTCACGAATCTTGGGATGATCTTCGATAATGAGAATTTTCATAAAAAATAGTATAAGTGATATGTTCAAAAAATAAAGGATATAATCTTTGATTCATGTTCTATTATGACTGGATCCGTCATTGTGAATGAAGTGTAACAAAATGAGAAATTTTGCTCTTTTATTGAAAAAAGAATCCTGCAATAATATATACGATTGTAGAATCGTCACTTTAACTCTACTTTAAATGCTTCTGAATTTCCATTTGCATTTGAACCAAAAGAAACTATACTAAATGTATAGTATTTCTCATGAGAAATGTATAGCGTTGTTTTCATTTATAGATATATAAAATCTGAATTATGGAATTGAACAAAATTGTCAAAAAGTTGCAAAAAAAGAATGGTGAGATCATCACTCTCGAAGATATCGGCGATATCCTCGATCCAGGATCGAAGTGACTCATTCGTGATAAGGCTCGTATCCATCAGACGGTCTATGCGCTGAAGTGACTCGGAATACTCATCAGTATCCGCAATGGACTCTACTATGTGGCTGATGGAATCCTGCATACTGGGCAAGAGGTGGTTGAGTCACGCTATTGGAATATTGTGAAGATGATTGCGAGAGAAGAGGCGCTGAAGGATTGGGTAATTTGAGGAGAGAAGGCACTTGAGCTTATCATGATGGATTATTCCATTCCCTATCAACTCATCATCTATACCAAGGATATCGCCAAAAAGGTGGTCGTCTCACCGAATCATGAGATTGTTTTTCGCACTATTATCTCTTGAGAGAAACAACAACGAACCAATGCCTTCGGAATACTCAAAAAACAATCGCAATCTGTCGATATCCAGAAAGAATCATTTCCCGTTCTTGGACTTGAATCCGCACTCCTCGATGCTCTCACGATCCATGATCATGAAGAAGGTATTGCTGAGACATTGGTACTCAAATTCCTCAAACGTTATGAGTCTCGACTCGAGCGTGGTAATCTCGGAATCCTGGTGTCAGTACGCTATATCCGTGCTATCAATCGACTGCGTGCTATCACAAAAGATCATGCGTATACTCGGCTCTATGAACTCTGTCTCGATGTCATCAAGAAAGAGGGGGGAGGATGTTTTGTGACGGTATAGATTTGATTTATTCTATTTTTCTGATAATCTTTCATCCATATGAAGCTCCAAAAATATCTTGCCCATGCAGGAGTCTGTTCCCGTCGAAAGGCAGAAGAATACATCGAGAAAGGAATGGTCACGGTAAATGAAGTAGTGGCTCATATCGGACAAGTGATCGATCCTGAGAAGGATATTGTGAAGGTGGATGATCGGATCATCAAGGATCAAGAGAATCTCGTCTATTACGTCTTCAATAAGCCACGAGATATCGTGACGACGTGCCTCTCTGGAAAAGATGATGAACAGGGAATCATGGATATCGTGAATATACCTGAACGGGTATTCCCAATCGGAAGATTGGATAAGGAAACAACGGGACTCATCATACTCACGAATGATGGAAGGCTCTCGAACTATCTCATGCATCCTCGCTATGAACATGAGAAAGAATATATCGTCGAAGTCTATGGAAAGATCGATGACGATGCACTCGAGAAGATGAGAAGGGGAGTCAAGATCGAGCTCAAAGATAATGGTAGTAGAAAGATTATTCGGCGCGTCTGAGGTGAAGATAGTGTCATCACCAAGAAATATACAACTCGGCCTTGTGACGTGAGTCGACTCTCGAGTTCCAAATTCTCGATCACCCTTCGAGAAGGGAAGAATCGACAGATCCGTCGTATGGTCGATGCTGTCGGGTATGATGTGAAACGCCTGAAGCGTATCAGAGTCGAGAATATCATGCTCGGAGATCTCGCAGAAGGGGAGTGGAGGAAGTTCACACCCTCAGAAAAAAAGAATCTCATAGAAATGATAGAGAAGACTTCGAATGCAGCTTAGTGAGTGTCCACAAATTAAACTATATTTTTGAATACTATTTTTCAAGCACCTATGTTTGCAGATTTCCTGTAAAATGATATTCGGACATATTTATTGGTCAATCACATGGTTGGAAGAAAGGACATTCCGCATTCTTCGTATTCTTTCTTTTACATGATCCACATCAATACTTTCAGAACATCCACATGAGCTCTGAAATATCAGTAGGGTTCATATCACCAAGATACATGATTTCTGTTATTTGTTGACGTATTTTTTCAGCGAGTCTTGCTCCATCAGTGACTCATTCTATTTTGATTGCTCATGTATTCATGAGGAGCTGGAGCGTATGGAGGTCTACAGGATAAAAATCTTTTAGAAGTTCTTTATTATACGGAATAATTCAAAATTTTACATAATGTTTGACAAGAAGGCTAATAAGTTTTGGTCACCAGCCTGTGAGTCAAAGTCTTGATTTAGTTGGTCATCTATTTCGTACAGTAGTAATGAGATTTGGTATTTGGAGTATTCTTCCAGGATCTCAATCATAGATCTCGAATAATGTCCTTCATGCTATGTGCCAACTATGTGCTCATTGATGTGCATTGGGTAATCACTGAAGTAATGCTTCAATAGCTTGCTCTGCAAGTATATATTCTCAGTCATCTCATTTTCGAATCAATCATCCATTATAAAATAAATCTGGATTTTCGTCAAAAATATTTTTTACATATGGAAACATATTTCCACTATTTCATCGAAAATCGAGTAATGTTGCAAAATACAGAAAAATTGCATGTTCCCTAGAGCTTTTAACAACTCATTGTGGAATATATAGATATTCGGGCATTATTTCAGTACGAGGTCTATTGAATACAAATGCTCATTTTGTAGCGGTCTCTTGAACAACACGAATAACTGATAGTATGTTTGTCCCGGTTATTGGGAGGCATCAGGACCTGAGAGATTCACTACTCATTCGATAGTTATTTATGAAATTTCCTATGTGCTTCTTTGAGCTTTGGATTGGTCACATGGGTATAGACTTGCGTCGTCGTGATCGAAGCGTGACCGAGAAGTTCTTGGATTATACGTATATCAGCTCAGTTTGTCAACAGAGTTGTCGCAAAACTATGACGCAGCGTATGAGCATGCATATTTTTGAGTATTCCAGCCTTGAGTCCATACTCCTTCACCATACCAGTGATGAAGAATCGAGAGAGACGAAGCGAAGCTAACCCCCCTCCCCCCCTTATCAGGGGGGCTTCGAAAAAAGAATTTTTGATATCTTGGGGATTGTAGTTGTGTCGTATAAAAAGCGCAGGGAAGTCCTCCGTGCGTGCATTGAGGTATTCCTGTATTGCTTGACTTGCCTGATCTGTGAGATAGACGACTCGGAGCTTGCCTCACTTGCCTCGTACTGCGAACTCGAGCGTTTCGAAGTTCACATCCTGTCGATTGAGTGCTGTGAGCTCTGAGATACGGAGTCCTGTCGAATAGATACACTCACATATAGCATAGTCACGCTTTCCTTGGATCGTCTCACGCTGGATCGCAGAGAAAAATCTCTCTATCTCTTCACCCGTGAGAAATGTCACTTCCCTGTCTTGGACTCGCATCAGATCGAGTGTCGTGGGATCGAGGCATCAGATCTGTTCCTTCTTCAGATATTTGAGCCAACTCCGGATCGTGATGATATGGGCATTCACGGTCTTCACTGAGAGTCCACTATCCGAGAGTGAGAGGCGCCACATATCGAAGTCGTCCTTTGTGATCGACTCTATCGTCAGCTCTTCGATTTTTCTCGCGAGGTCGAGTAGGGGAGAGCGCCAAGATTTTACAGCCTCTTTATCGAGTGGAGGCAGGAGATCGAGAGGAGAGAGAGATTTACTCGTTTTTGTCTTTTGTTTTTCAGTTTTGTCATTGCAAAGAGCAAGGTGATCTATATTCTTTTTCTCGTGAATCTGGATTGTTTCCTGCATCGCAATGACGGGCAACATAAAACAGAGGAATCGCCAAATATGAAATGCATACTGTTCTTGTGTTTTTCGAGAACGTCACTTGTGCAAGCGCAGGTAGACAAGGAAATGATCGAAGGCCGTGAAGATATTCATACTATTATCGTATGGTTACAGTATTCTTGCGTTCGAGCTTGTTCCAGAGGGTTCGATTTCCAGAAATGGCATATACAAGACTCTTGATTCCAATATAGTACATGAAGTATCGGTAGAGAAATTTCTGTAATGGTAAATAGAAAAGCAGCTTTTTCTCTTCATGAGGCTCGAATGAGAAGGCAATATATCCGATCAGGATATCAAGGAGTAGGAACGCTCATGCTATTTCCAGCATGAATATCGTCGTCGAGAGGTAATGATAGGAATCAAAGATATAATAATTCACAAGTGAAAAAATTGTTCAGAAGATCGCGAAGATATCAATCATCGGTCAGCAAATCGGAAATATCGTCTGAGTCAGGATCATGTAGGGAAAGGTAAAAAATCTCAGTCCCCATGACACCCCTTCATTCGAGAGGATATCCTTATGCTTCCATGTGACTTGGAGTATCCCATAGCTCCACCTGAAGCGTTGTTTTGCGAGTGCCTTCCAAGTCTCGGGAACTTCTGTGTAGGCGATTGCTCATGGCACAAAGGCTATCGAGTATCCATTCTTGAGAAACATGAAAGTGAGGTCACTATCTTCTGCAAGTGTCTCATGAGAGAATCCTCATGCTTGTTCGAGAGCATCCTTTCTCCAGGCTCATACGGCTCAGGGAACGACAGTGATAGCATTCATCGCAGCGTAGGCTCTTCGATCGAGATTCTGACTGGTGATATATTCGATGGCCTGGAGTTTCGTGAGGAATGAGTGTCGATTGCCAACCTTCACATTCCCTGAGACAGCTCAGATATTCTCATGTTGGAATCCCTCTATGAGGGAAGTGATAGTTGAAGGCTCGAAGAGGGTATCTGCATCGATCACGATGATGATCTCACCATCTGCATGATTGATACCATAGTTGATGGCGATTCCTTTTCCTGCATTTTCCTTCTTGAAGACATGTACATTCTCTCGGGAGGCATACGTATCTCGAGTGAGTTCGTACGTCTGATCTGATGAGCCATCATCGATAATTATAATCTCAAAATCAGGATAATCAGATTGCTCGAGACTTTCTATGGTTCGAATGATGACTTTTTCTTCATTGTATGCCGGGACAATGACACTGACGCTTGGAGTGTATTTCTCGATTTTTTTCCTATTCTTCTGCGTATGTATTCCTCTCCATGCGAGAGCAATGATGATGAGAAACCGAAGCATACTGAGTCCGAGTCCAAATGTGGAGATGAAGAAAATTCCTCAGAGAACGAGTGACAAAATATAGAAGAGGATTGCATCTCCAATAATGAGAAGGACTTCATTCGTTGGCGTCTCAGACATAATATTCGAACGAGGAAGTCAGATCAGGTCAGAAATAGGGACAATCTCATAGCCATTCGCACGAATGGATTCTATGAGTTTCGGTAGTGCTTCAACGGTTTCTGTGCGATCTCATCCAGAATCATGCAGGAGGACGATATTTCCACGTCCATCATCGAGCTGACTGATGGTACTATTGATAATCTCCTGGACTCATGGCCGACTCCAGTCATTCGGATCGATCTTCATACCGACGGAAATATAGCCAAGATCATTAGCTCGAATCAAGGGGAGTATATCCGATGGTATCTCGGGTTCAACGTCTTCTCAGTACGGAGGGCGAAAGAGGCTCGTTCCATGTCCGAGAATACTCTCGAATACTCGCTC
>JAYTYQ010000199.1:0-5758 GCA_043742285.1 Candidatus Altimarinota bacterium | reverse complement strand
TGTAGTTCGAATTCAGCTTTTGCTATCAATAGTTGTGATCAGTGTTTCGACTGAGGAAGTGTGAAGACGGGCGAGAAGATTACCGGACTCTTCGATAACTGGACCAATAGTTCGAATATGACCCTCTCTGCCTATAAAGAAGAACAAAAAACTCCAAATATGGTTCGATTCGGGAATAGTACTTGGTCAACGACACCCGCATCAGAATCGAATATCTGGAAATATTCGAGTGATGTTATATGGGTCATGCCTTCAGGTGAGACGAAGTCACAGATTATCCTAGGAGGGAGTCAGAAAATCAAATTCTATGAAGCTGATATCGGAGCAGGATATACCCTCGATAAGACTGAGAAAAAACCAGGTGATCTCGTCGGTATGCTCAGATTCCCAGTCGTATCGCATACGATGGATCTCAATACAGCCTCAGAAGGTTCCGCGACAACACACTATGAATGTGTCGCCTACAAGTATGATGCCCCTATAGTCGTCACACCAACTGCTACTGGCATGACGAAGACTCCAGAACCTTCCCAAGTGACCAAGACGAAGACAGGTCCTGAGACAGTGCTACTGATTGCAGCTGCATTCTTCATTGCCTTTGGTATGATGTTCACTCTCAGGCGTCGAGTATAGCTTTTTGTATACATTGTATATAATACTTCTTCAAAAGGTCGAGTCAAAATGATTCGGCTTTTTTGATTTTCCCAAAAAGAAGCATATACTCTTTCTGTATTTCATAACTTTTACTTTTTATGGCTATTTATACCCCATTCGAGGAAGAGATGCTTGGTCTCATGAAGACCATTCAGTCTGATGTCTCCGTTCTGAAATCTGATGTCTCCGTTCTGAAATCTGATGTCTCCGTTCTGAAATCTGATATCTCCGTTCTGAAATCTGATGTCTCCGTTCTGAAATCTGATATGATTGCAGTAAAGGGTCAGCTCAATACCCTGAGTGATACTGTCTCGGATATGAGAGAAGAGCATCATGCTGAATCTTCCGCTACGCGCGCTCTCCTCAGTCAAGCATTCGAGCATATATCTGATCAGATGGCAGAACCCGATCATCAGCCGATCCCTTCACTGGTATTCCGTTCTCGTTCCCGTACTCCTGTCTCAGCATAATTCTTCATATTTCCCCCATCCTCTCATAATCAATGAGAGGATTTTTCGTATGATGAATCCATTCGAACAAGCGGATTGACAAAATATAAATAGTACAAAAAATACTTGACATAAACTCAAATAAACATAATCTCAAGTCATATATGAGAAATGGGTATCCAATCTTTGCAAAATCATAAAAAATATGATAGCGTATGGGAGTATCTGTGAGAGAATTCTCACGCGCCATAATCTCTAATCTCTTTCCTATGTATACGCTTCGTCACACATATATGGTTCTCAGTCCAGCACTCGGTCTCACGAAGAGTGGGGTGAGGTGGGGTACAAATACACTTGCTGGTGCACCTACAAACTGAACTACTGAAACTGTAGATTCTCTTCTCGAGAAAGCTAGAAATAAACTCGAAGCTAGTAAAAAACAATCTGATCATTTGATCGCAGGAAGAGAAGTAAATGGTGGATTATTTGCTTGAGAAGCAGTGAGAGATATTCTTTTGAAGGTCATGAAATTAAACAAAAGTAAGAAAAGTGATATTGACACAATGATTACGAATGCTTTGAGTGATGATGCATGGATAAATTCACCAGCGAAAAGAAAGATAATCGAAGATCTAAAAGCAAAAATTGATGCAGATTTTAAAGAAATAGATAAAAAGAAGGAATCAACTACAAACGAAGTGAAGGATAAATCCCGAGATGATCAAGATGCAGTTCGTAGTGCTGTAGTCGATACGAAGACTCAGACGACAGCTCTCAAAAAAATACTTGAGAGAGCAAATACTACCTGAACAAAAGCTTTCCTCGATGCGATTACAGAATGAACTGACAATTCAAGAGAGAATGGGAAAAAGGTTACAGATATTTCTCTTCCTGATACAACGATCGGATCAGTTGTACTCACACTTCTCGCTCTTCATAAGGCAACTCCTGATACAGATATCACAGTTGACGAATTCAGGAAGTCCTATATTTCGAATGGTTCGTGGTGGTTCGGTGACGCTGCTGCAATCTATCCACTTCTGAAGCTTTTTAACAATACTACGAATCGACCAGATATCGTGAAGGCATTCGAGAAAGTTGCTCCCGTCTATCAGGCACTGGGTACAACGGTACAATATGAACAAGGCGTAAGAGCTATAGAAAAACTAGATACAAATAATATCCTGAATCTTCTTGCTGATCTTCCACGATTTTCTGGAGTAAATAAAGAGAGAAACTATAAAGCACTGCAATCTATGATGAATGCAATTCCTGAAGAACAGAGAGTAGGGCGTATTGTTGGTATTATCAAGATAGGTGGATGAACTCTAGATGTTGCGGATATGACATCACTGGTTGCTGCATTCAAGACGAATCCTACATTCCTCACACAATACCATTCAGGGATGAATATTCTCGGTCTCAGATCTCAGACAACGATCGGTAATTATCTCAAGACTGGAATATTCGAACTCGCCCCAGACATGCAGAAGCTCAGTGATGACATGAAAAAAATCGTAGAAGAAGCAAGAGGGAAATGAGCACTATCTATTGAAAATTCAAGCATGTCTCCAGAAGAAAAAACAAAAGCCCTTGCAGAACTGGATCAGAGGTATCAGAAAATGAATTCACCAGAGTATATTAGAACCCTATCGTATCATGCTTCAGGTATTCTGACCAATGAGTGACTCGGACTGGCAGGAGGGATCTCGACTGAGATGAAGTCTGTGATCAGTGATGCTATCTCAGTGAATCTTTTTGCTGGGATAGGACATGGTTGATTCGATCTTGGTGCAAGTGTTATGGCGAGTAAGACTCTCTATACAGGGAGAAACTCTACATTCGATCTCTTCTATGGACTCTCACTCGATAAATGATGAAGCGTTCTCCCAACAATATGAGGTGGAGGTTCATATAAGGATTTTGTCTATAGTGTCTATACCAATAAGTTAGGTGCATGAGCATTCATAGGAGTCAAGACTGGAGAGAATCAGGCAAGTGCTGAAGTCATGAAGGCAATATCTGAGACCCCGAAAGCCGTGAGTGATATGATTGTAGCGGGATTGACAGATCGAAAGAATTTCAAGATCGATACGGGAAACCCCGAGAATGATCATTGGATCAATACACGAATACAACAACTTCTCGATGCGGGTGGATATGATAATTTGGAGAATAATCAGAAAGGAGTTGCACTTCATACGGTCCTCCTCGATGCCATACGTGAGAAATCGATCATGATCAAAGAGATGCTCAAAAATAATGAAGGTTGACTCAGTGTCGTTGGTCTGAATTTCGGAAAATTCGCAGGACTCACCTATATGATTCCAGGATTTAGCTGGACAAAGGTCAATACGCTTCATATCACAAGAGTGAGTCAACAAGAAGGAGCGACTGTTGCAGAGGAAAAAACTTCAACAACCTATAAGATGGTGGGCGAACCAAAGATAGTCAATGGCAAATCTCAAATCACCCTAGATACTGCTCTTCCGATTGATGCATCCATACCAGATGGTGCAACACTCTCAAATGATCGTACAATAATATCCTGACTCGATCCAACCAAGAACATAGCACTCTGACTTACACAAGATAAGAAGGTAGAGATAAAATACGATTGAGAAATAAAAGCAGTTTCACAGACTTCAGTTGATGCAACTCTGAGGAGCACAGTGGAAATGAACAATGTGATAACTGATACAGATGTTCGAGTAGCAATATCGTATTTTGCTTCTGTTGCGAATAAGAAACAGATGTGATCACTCTTTGATCGTATCGATCAGAATATCAATATCGCTACAGATCATACTATACAGTCGATGGCTCAAGAAATATCAGCAATGCTCAGATTGTCAACGAAGAAGCCATCTGTGAATCAGATTCTCAAGTGATTAGCAGAAGATCTTGATGCAGAGAAAGAGCCAGCAAAGATTCGTTCACAAGTTCGCCTAATACGCGATGCCTTCATGACCGATAGGGCTCAAGCAGGTGCTATTAATAATTGAGCAAGAGAGCCTCAAAAATGAGAACAGACGAACCTTCAGTATTTCAAAGACATGATCGAGAAAAAATGACTCGATAATGCACTTAAGGATACTGGTTTTTCCAAGACAGACTTTGAAACAATAGTTCCTCTGAATGCAGAAAAAATCGGGTATACTCCTATGAGACGTTCCAATATGATCGGTGCTGTAGCAACGTGGAAATTCGAACCTGCGCATATGGCATATCTCCCTGCAGGAGCAGTCTGGATGAGTAGTGAGCCTATAGAGACTGCCAAGAAATCTGAGGTGCTGAATATACTTGAAAAACTCGCAAATGGATCTATCCTGAAGCAAGAACTCGCAAAAGTGAAACAAAAACTGGCAATCACACTCTGAGGAGATTTAACAGACATTGAAATGAAAGACCTCCTTCTCGGAAAAGAAGTGAATCATGGTACGAAAACTCTCAAACTCGATGCCAGGTTCTATACTTTTGCTTATGGAGCATGTATGAATCCTTCAGTCGGATTCGAGATCGAGAAATATACGATCACAGAACCAGGAAAGCCGACAGCATCAGGAAGTGTTACGATCGAGACGACTACCCCAGGAACATCGACTGCTGATATGAGCTTCTCATCAACATCGACTATTGATACAGTTGGGTTTGGTGTGGGAGTTGCGACTAGGGATACCTGAGGACCAAAATCAGCCACTACCGATCCTGGTGATCGATGAGCAACAGCTGGATGATCTACGGCTGGAAATACATGAGGAAATCGACCAATCAGTACTCCTAATACACTAACAGCTGTCGCTGAACTGAGCTGATCTCTTTGAATTGGTCTCGGACAAGCAGCAGCCGCAGTTAGTCGATAATTCAAATTCATGAAACAAATTATTCTTCCACTTATTCTCTGTTCAGTATTCTTGTTCACATCGTGTGGGAAGGAAACTGAGAATAAAAAGCTCGATACTCGAATATCCTCACCCAATATTGATTCCCAGACTGCAACGAATACCAGCTGATCCCGTCAATAATACTCCTTTTCTATGAATCAGAATTCTCTCTACCCAAAACTTTTTCTCTGAATTTTCATTTCTCTCTGGAGTGGTTCTATTTTTGCTGCGAGTTGTGACTATTCTGAGACGAATACGATCCGATATGGTGCATCGAGACAATTTTTTGATACTTTTACCAATCCGAACTCCAGTGCTGTTGCTTCACTCCAGAGCTGGAGTGTCGATATCGGGACACCTGCATATAGTGGTTTCGTCACATGAGGAGGAGGATTTCGATATGTTTGACCCGCATCATGGGATATTCTTCCCTGAAGGACAGAAGAGATTATCAACATTCCATTTGGTGCCACTATCAGTTCTCATCCAGCAACTCGAAGCACCGTATGAGATTTTGCTATCCGATATACCGTTGATTATAATTTCGGACTGAATATGCCACTCATTTCTCATATTGAGTGTGCCAACTATATTATCACGTGGTGTGGTGATGGTGTCATAGATTCTGCTGATGGCGAATCCTGTGATCCTGCTGATGCTTCCAAGACTGGATGGGGAACTGCTGGGTGTAGTGCGAGTTGTCAGCCAGTGAATACTCCATCTTCCAATATTCCCTCCCTCAAGCTCAAGAAATACGCGAAAAGTATAGCA
>JAYTYQ010000198.1:0-1327 GCA_043742285.1 Candidatus Altimarinota bacterium | reverse complement strand
GAGAAGAAGAACTCATTGCTTTGCCCAATCCGTGAGATCAGTTTTGACTCGTCTACTTCCAGTATCAGATTCCAATTCCTTGAGAATATTTCTGAGACTTGGTTGCACCTTCGATCCGTCTGGTATTGAGAAAGAGAGTCCCATTGCCGCTCATGGCGTATGATACGGATCTTGCCCAAGGATCACCACTCTCACTTGATCGAATGGAGTCGCATCGAAGGCTCTGAAGATATTTTTCTCTTCTGGAAAGCATCGAGTCAAGGCATATTCCTCCTTCACGAACTCAGTCATGGTATGCCAGTATGGTGTCTCGAATTCATCACTGAGAGCACTATACCATGATGGATGGATTTTTATCATAAATATCTTGGAATAAATAAATGCTCCATCTATACACATCCTTTCACAAGAATAGTGAAATAGATATAGCAGAGAATGCCGTAAGGCACTTTTTTGTTTCTCTGTTTTTTCTCATGTCTGATAGAGAGATTTGCTCGTATAGTGCTGAATCCGTTAAGGGTTATCAATGGCATCTTTTATTATTTTGAGACGCTCTTCTGATAAGAGGCTCATACAGCTCATCAAGTAGACCTGATAGGCACTACCAGACACTGAATCTCGGTTCTTGAACTGGCATTCGGCGCGCTGATAATCCTTCCATGTTGCTTGTGACGATTCCAGTAGCTGTAGCGCCTCAGGCTCGTCTTGACGATAGCGCTGACGCAGCTGTTCGATCGCTACTTCTAGCTGGGTAGTTAAAGTGTTATCCTGTGATTGACGACAAGCTAGCAAAGCTGCCTCATCTGTGACTAGAGCACAGGCTTCTGTATCTGGAGTTGGAGCACAGGCTTCTGTCGCATGGTGGACGACGTGGAAAGTAGTAGATGCCCACAATGCAAAAAATATCAGCGCTGTCACATTCAGTACGCACAAGATCAGTATCGCTGTAGTCTTGACTTCGTCATATATTTTTTTCATATATTTCATTATATAGTATTTTAACTTGATTATCATTTCGTACTTGTCACGGAATTTTGGTATCTAGATGCTGAAACAAGTTCAGCATGACAGGAACTATTTTGGTGCTATTCAACTGAGATCACTATATTGTACTCATATGTTATATCTTGTAATCTGCAGAGTCGGTGTATCTGATCTGCACTTGTGAACCCGTGCTCCAGAATGTGTACGTTGGAGAAATTTCATAAAATATTGATTGATTTAATTCGGCTGATTCTCTATATATTCTGTGATATAGGCATCCGAGTTGTCCTCAGCAACGAGAAGCCTGTAGGCTCGATAGGTATTATCCGAGAGACGCGCATAT
>JAYTYQ010000197.1:0-1832 GCA_043742285.1 Candidatus Altimarinota bacterium | reverse complement strand
AATGCCACACTTTCAGGGAATCTCCTTCTTTGTCAGAGAAATGCTGGAGATTGTCGAGTGAATTTCACGCTCGATACCATTTTCACGGGAACGTATATTGCGAAGAATTATTTCTGTGAAGTCTCGACAGGAAGTCTCGTCTTGAATACCTGCAATCCGAATATATTCTATTTCCGAACGGATGGGAAGATCGAAATCGTACTGAGAGAAAAATCTCATTCAGGAAATCTCGTACAAAAAGAATATAGGGTGCAATTTATCTGAGAACTATTAAGCCTCTCGAGCGGACGAAATATGGTTGATATAACTCCACCCATGATTATCATCGAACTCGATAAGCAAGCAAAATGATACTATGAGCAGATCAACGATAACGAATTCAATTGCTATACTGAGACTTGTAGTGTCAATCTCACAGCTGAGCGCTCCTATGATCCTGATAATTCTCCCATCCGTTTTTTCTGGATGTATGATATGGAGAGTCTGAGTGAGTCACGTGATCCATGAACCAGGAAATTCTGACGCTGAGATCATGAAATATGGCTCCGCGTGATGGATCAAGCAGGGAATTTCTCCTCTGTTCGCTACAAGATCCATGTTCTCGGTCCGAGAGATAATACTCCAACTATCAAAGAAAAAGTCACAAAAAAGAAAAATAAAGAAATCTATACTGCTAGTATCCAAGAATCGAAAAGATCCACCAAGAAAATAGAAATGAGCTTCTTCTCTTTTCCTGAGATTCTCACAGAATGATCTACTGGAACAGGATGAGAAGACCTTTTTATCTGTCATACAAGCAGGACACACTGTCTCATCAATCTGACGCTCACAGGCACCAGCAAGAACTATACATATGAATGGCAACTCTCTGATGGATCGCACTTCACTGGGAAGAATCCGAAAGCATGGAAGCTTCCCGTCGGGATACACTCCGTTGAACTCCATATATACAAGAAAGGAGAAAACACACCATATCTGACGAGATCATACTCACTGCAGGTCGTGAAAAAGCAACATGTGAAACACCTCTCCAAAAAGAAGGCTCATACTCGAAAAATAAAAGCAAAGAAAAAATCTATCATTCCCCCGATCATTCCAGAGGCGAATGCTATGGATGGAGAAATATCGCATGATACATGAGGCATGAATGCTGGAGTACCTTTTTTGCTTGGGTTTTTGGGAATATTTCTCTATTACCAGAAGAAGAAACGAATCAATCCTCTCATAGAATTTTCGAATCAATAGCTACTTTTTTCTATTTACCCCTTTTTCTCGACTTTATCGCTACCATTCTGAACTTCACACAATAAAAAATCTCCTATCTTGTGAATAGGAGGCTTTTAAGTGTCCCTCTTGACCGTTATGAATCTTATTTTATCCCTGGTTGCAATGAGATCTACATGGGTACTGCCCTTGTAGATGACAGCGGATCGGACTCCACGGGTGACCGTAGTATCCGCCCTTGGAAGCGGTATATTTTGTAGAGAAAAATACCGACCAGATGCACGTGAGAAGAGAGAATGTATATGTAGTATAATCTTTTTCAGATCAAATCAAGAGAAAATATATTGACTTTCTCTTTGAGTGAAAATTGTATTCAAGGCATGCTCTTGCGGAAAAGTGAATGATGAGAATCATGATCACTCGAAATGTGTTATAAAACAGGAAAATCCTTCTCACCATCCGGCAAGCTGGTCTTCCACCTCTTTGCCTCGCTCGCAGAGTTCGAAGCTGTAAAAGCACAAAGCCGTTTTCCCGCTAAAACGTCGATTAGTGCTGCGCGAACCCACCCCCGCAAATTGGGGGGGGCGGGCAACTCCCACCCCGAACAC
>JAYTYQ010000196.1:0-1730 GCA_043742285.1 Candidatus Altimarinota bacterium | reverse complement strand
GGAGGAATCTCTCCCCCTCATAGGGGGAGTAGGAGGGGGTACTCAGAGATATATCATCCCTCCTCCCACTCTCTGTCCTGATTGTAGGCAACAGAGACGACTCTCGTGGAGGAATGAGCGGAAACTCTACAAGAGAAAGTGTGACGGTAGTGGGAGAGAAATTATTTCAGTATATTCTCCTACTTCTCCATTTACAGTTTATGAACAAGAATATTGGTGGAGTGATAAGTGGGATCCTATGAGTTATGGGAGAGAATTTGATTTTTCGCGGAGTGCTATAGAGCAATTCGGGGAACTTCTGAGAGTCGTACCGAGGCCTTCACTTTTCAATACAAATAGCGAGAATAGCGAATATACTCAAACCTGCACGGATAATAAGAATGCTTATATGCTTTTCGAGAGTAGCTTCGATGAGAATTGTCTCTATGGATATTGGCTACATTATGGTGATTCTTGTATAGATTGCTCATTTTGTGATCGATCGGATCATTGCTATGATTGTCTCGATTGTATGGACTGTCATATGCTTTCTTTCTCTCAAAATTGCCAAGATTGCCGAAATAGTAGCTATCTGAAAGATTGTATAGGATGTAGTGATTGTTTTGGCTGTCAGAATCTGAGAAATCAGCAATTTCATTTTTTCAATATCGCATACTCTGAAATAGAGTATCAGAAAAGGATCGAAGATTTCATGAAGAAATATTCTACGAAAAGTCAGAGAGATAATATCGTATATATGTATTTTCAGAGAGGAATACACCGAGTTTCTCAAATCCACCAAAGTGAATACTGTAGTGGTGACTATATCCGAAATGGGAAAAACTGCCACTCGTGCTTCTATGTTTTCGAAAATACAGAAAATGCAAAATATATGTGTAATACCGGACTCAATGCTCTCTCAGTTATGGATGGAGATGCTGTATGATTTCATGGATCATATATATACGAGTCGATCAATACTGCCCTCGAAAGCTCAAATGTTCTATTTTCAGTGAGATGCTGGTGAGTGAATGATGGGATATATCAAAATGAATGTGATAATACAAATCATTGTTTCCTCTCCGTAGGACTCGATAGGAAGTCTTACTGTATCCTCAACCGCCAATATACCAAAGAAGAATATGAAATATTAGTACCGAAGATTATAGAGAAGATGATGGAAGATGGTGAATGGTGAGAATTCTTCCCTGCTTCTATGAGTCCTTTTGGCTACAATGAGACGGTAGCGAATGAATACTATCCTCTCACACGAGAGGAAGTAGTCATTCCTGCGTATGCAGGAATCCAGAATTCCAGAAACATGGATTCCGTAACAAGTACGGAATGACAGAAACAAGAAACCACAAAAACTTTCCTTCATTGACCTCTCTTCAACTGGAGTGACTATGAGGCTCCATTTCCAAGAGTAGAGAAGATCATCCCTGCTTTCAGGCTTCCTGAGAATATAGAAGATATCCCTGATGATATCCTCAATTGGGCTGTAGAATGTGAAGTGAGTGGGAAACCATTTCGCATCATCAGACAAGAGCTCGAGTTCTATAGAAAACATAATCTCCCAATTCCCAAGAGACATCCAGACGTACGACATATGGATCGGATGAAGCTGAGGAATCCGAGAAAGCTCTTCGAGCGACTTTGTGATTGTCCGAATTGTGAGGAGAACTGGAGGAAGAAGTGAGTGATATTGAAGGAGTGAGAGGATGCAGAGTATTATTGAATTCATGGTCATC
>JAYTYQ010000195.1:0-2365 GCA_043742285.1 Candidatus Altimarinota bacterium | reverse complement strand
AGATACTGATAGGCAAAATCGAGCTCAGAAATCACCTTCCCAGATCGATAGACTCGATGATGACTCGGCACTCATGGGGAAGGAATGATAGACTCATATGGAGCAAGATCGATCTCTCCATCACTATCATCTCGCATCTCATAGATGATCCCGAGATAGTCACAGAGCCCTGCAATCGCTTTTCCCACTTTTTCATTTCAATATATAAGAATCATATGTTTACTATACGAAAAAGATACAAAATTCAAGTATTCCATCTAAATTTTAGCAATCCTTCTGCTCAACACATAACCACGTCTATTGATACTGTCAGCTGAGTTGATGTTGTTAATTATTTGCGTCGTTTTACTGAAAGTCGCGTTGATGAAGTCATACATAGTCAGTATGGTTCTATATCGAGTGAGCTTGATGCATTCTGAATTCGAGAGCTCAAAAAATTCTTCACAGATAATCCAAGTGCCTGGAGTGATCTCAAGAGAAAAATACATAAATATAGATCTTCCGACGGCGACACGTATCATATCAAAAAAGGAAACGAAGAATATATTTTTCCGATTTTCCTTCGTCTCAAAAATAGTGGAAATATGAATATTAGTTTCGAAGACATAGTTCGCAAAGAAATACTGAAAAATACTAGACTTATAAAACAAATAAGCTGAGAACCTTCCATTCTTGATAGTTCTCATGGGAATTTATCATTTTTGGCAAATGCTTCAAAAAAGCACAAGATTGCCTATATTAAGAAAATGATAGAGTTCTGAATACGTGCTAATAGTAATCTAGCACTTAATGAAGATGTCTTGGAAGGAAAGGCACAAGTTATCATTCCGAAAATTCTTCACTATCTACAATCAATATTCAATATATCCTTTACTCAGCTACCACAATGAAAAACAATAACAATTTGAAAACTTTCAGAATATTTAGCTGACCAGATATGGGGAGATTCGGGGGATAAATCTGGGATAAAATCCAAAAAAGCTTGGACTCTCGTCAAGGCATTTTCTGCATGGGGATCATATGAAACAATTAATGCTATTCGAACCAAATGAAAATCCCAAATATCTCAGATGCAATCTAAATTAGCTGAATCTTGAATACAGGTTGTCATGAGTGATCCGAAAGATGAGATAAATGGGTGATCCGAAACGGTAACTATCCATCCTGGAAATGTCTCCTTGACTCTAAATAATGGTTCTACATTCACATGTATCATTGAATATAGGCTCAAAAGTATGCGTAGTATCCTTCTCAAAATGTGGGAAAATGAAGAATATACCAATATTGATGCTATGAGAGATATTATTGGCATTGCTATTATTTGGCCTAATAATACCCTGCAGGATACCAAAATAGAAGTAATATGACAATTCACCCAAATCATGTCACATAAAAGTTACCTCTTGAAAAATAAATGACTTCTCATCACCGCTTCCTGAACGAAAGATTGAGCATGAAAATCAGATATAAAGCAATTAAACGCCATACTTAAAGAATCTATCAGTAAACCTCTTGGTGGAATGGTCTCACATAAGAGCGAGAAAACAGATGCAAAATTTATAAATGCAAGTATTAGTGGATTTACGGCAATAGGGAGCGATGATATTTGACTTGAGATACAGTTTTTTGACCAATGAAAATATGATTTCTGGAAGAAAAATCATTATGAATTTGATCCCCTGAAGGTCATATCAGCTTGGTCCCGTGGATCTTGGTTTCTCACGCCACATCAAGTTCTCTATTGTATTCAGAAGGAAATTCCTTCGACAATTAGAGATGATAATAATCTTTGAAGACCTCAAGATATCTTCTATAATTATCTGAAAAGTCGAAAACTTATAGCCTATATTTGAAGTAGTGATGAGGTCTATATCACTCCAGGAAGTCATGATGCAAAATTCCAAGAAAAATTTAACTGAACTTGAATAAGAAGAGTACGTATTCAATGAAAATCACGGGAAACAGATGAAAGACGCGAAGAAGATTGATTTAAGGACTTCATATCGAATCTAAAAACTAATTTCTCCCCATCCACCCTCTAAACTTCCTCGCAGCCTCTTCCCCCGGATCAATAATGATCGGGGATTTTTTATCATATATTTCTGTCCATATTCGCTCAATACTCTCACGGATAAGTGGATAGTGCGTACACCCGAGGACGAGGGCTTCGATATCAGGTGAGAGTGATGAAAGGTAGTACTGTAATAATATATCAATCTCGGGTCATGAGACTATCCCCTGCTCGATGAGTGGGACAAGTCAAGGTGCTGCGACTTCCTCGACGATGACGGAGTCATCGAGTATGTGGACTCGTTCGCGATACATGCGAGTCCGTACGGTTGCCTCAGTGGCGAGGACTCCGATA
>JAYTYQ010000194.1:0-10074 GCA_043742285.1 Candidatus Altimarinota bacterium | reverse complement strand
TAGAAAAATTTCTTAAAAATCATGCGCATGGCAATCCTGAATGCTCATCCATATCGCTGTCATTTTGATAAAGTATAGGCATCGTAGTGGATATTGACTGGAACTTCTCTGATCTGGAATCCTTGCTGTTGAATCTGATCGATGAGTTCACTCGCATACTCCATGCCATCCATGCTGAGAAATACTTTCATGATCACTCGAGTACGAAACATTCTATATCCATTGTGTGCGTCAGTGAGCTTCACTCAAGAGATTATAAAAGTGAATATTTTGCCTCACCAGAGGAGAATCCGACGAAAGAATGGCACATTCGAATTCGTCTTCACGATGAATCGTGATCCATAGACGACATCTGTCGTTGGATGCTCTTGGAAATAGTGAAGAAATCTTGCTATATCATCGATATCATGCTGTCCGTCAGCATCGAATGTCACGACATACTCCCATCCATAATGTATTGCTTGCTTGCGAACGAATGCAAAACCTGTCTCGAGCGCTGCTCAAGCACCACGATTGATGATATGACGGGTGAAGAAGAGTCGATCTCAGAATTGTCTCTGAAGAAGCTCAGCCGTACCATCATGAGAACCATCATCAACCACGAGGATATTCTCGAATCCAGCATCATAGATACTCTCTATCACTGAGAGTATGCGTGTTGCCTCATTGTATGAGCGGATGAGAAAGAGGATGTTATTTTTTGCTATCGGCATAGTGAATATTTTGGAGAGCAAGTTCCCGAGTAATGCGTGTCAATTCTTCATGATTGGAATCTGTCTTTCTCAGAAGGAGGAGCACAAAATAGAAAAGAAAAGTGATTCCTATATATACAAGGACATCTGCACCTCGAGCAATACCAAAGAGGTGTCCTACGAGGTCAAGTGCGGTAGGCACAAAAGCAAAGAGGAGGAGTCCTCATCCCACTCCAAGAAAAACGAGAAAATGAAGAGCATTGAACCGCTCTCGCCTCGCAATATCGTATGCTACAAAGGAGATGATGAGTCCCGATATGATGAAGAAGACCTGAAGAAGTGTCACGAAAGGGGTGATATTAGAGAGCGCTTGGACTGGCAGGAGTTGCACCTGTAGAAGTCGTCCCTGACTGCATCTTCTGGAAATCTTCCAGTGGCATAGAGGGGTAGAGGGATCCACTGTCGATTCTTATTCCTGTTGGAACCTTGGCCTCAGAAGAGACAGTAGGAACTGACATTTTGGCACAAGAAGCAAGAGTGAGAACAAGAAGTGTAGAGACGATAAGGATACGCATAAGAAAAATATGAAGAAATAAAAATTGTTTTTTCACTGCCTAGGAGTATAATCGTATCCTTCATAAAGTCAAAAAACATGTATACCCTGAGTGGAAATCAAGTACACATTCTCTCGGAATCAGTAGAAAATCTCGAAGAGACACTCAGAAAGAATCGAAAAATCACTCCAGAAAATGAAGAAAATTTTTTCTCACCCTCAATCGAACATCTCCATGATCCATTCCTCCTTCCAGACATGGAGAAGGCGGTGAAGCGAATCCTTGAAGCGCGCGAGAGACAAGAAAGAATCGTGATATTCGGGGACTATGATGTCGATGGAGTGAGTTCGACCGCGATTCTCGTCAGATTCCTCGTGGATATCGGATGCTCAGTCTCCTACCGACTTCCTCATCGGGTGCATGATGGCTATGGATTGAAGTCTTATTTTTTCGATGAACTCGCGACCAAGCACGTGAAGCTCGTGATCACCGTGGACTGTGGAACTCGCGATATCGAACCCATACGCCATGCACATTCACTCGGTATCGACGTCATCGTGACCGATCATCATGCTGTTCCTGATCTGATTCCTGAGGAAGTCATCGCCATTATCAATCCGAAAAGAAGGGATTCAACATATCCATTTCGTGATCTTGCTGGCGCGGGTGTAGCATTCAAGCTCCTGCATGCCGTTGCTATGCGTATCCATACTTTCCGTCATGTCGACACAAGGAGATATCTTGCTCCGATATCAGAAACAAAAAAGAAAAATACCAATGTGTCTGCTGTAACTGTATCTGTCAACTCATTCTTGACTCAATATATCGACTTCGCCTCACTCTGAACTGTGTCTGACTGTATGCCCATCGTATGAGAGAATCGGACGATTGTATCGCTCGGGCTTGCTCAAATGCACCAATCTCGATCTCATGGACTGCGGACATTTCTCGAGTGAAGAGAGAAAGTAGTCAAAAATGATGCAGATATCATCGGCTTCCAGATCGGTCCACGTATCAATGCTGCTGGTCGTATGGATACACCTCTCACGGCACTTCAGTGGCTCCTCGCTGGTGAATGACGCACCGATGCATTCTTCTCGGAACTCGAACACCTGAATGAGACACGAAAATGAACGACTGAATATCATCTCGAGAAAGCCCTACAAAATGTCGATACGAGTCAATCTATCTTGATCTATGATGCGCACGATCTCGAACATGGGATTATCGGACTTGTAGCAGGCAAGCTCACAGAGATATACAACAAGCCTGCCATCGTCCTCAAGAATGGGCATAATCACCCACTCACGAGAAGGAAAGGAGATGAAATGGAGGTGGAGGAATCTGCCGTCTCGATCCCCCTGATAAGGGGGACACAGGGGGTTTGCCCTGAATCTCCAGAAACCAACCCCCCTACCCCCCTTATCAGGGGGGACCTAGAACCCTCTAACATTCCACTCTCCATCGCGTCCTGTCGATCTCCCGAATGGTGCAATATCATCGAACTTCTCGAATCCTGTCGAGAATATTTCGTCAGGTTCTGAGGTCATAGGCAGGCTGCGGGCTTCACCATCGAGACAGAGAGGCTCGATGCATTCAAGCAAGCGATCAATGCCAAGTTCGCGAGTATCCATGATGTCGAGAATCTCCCGAAGAAAACCATCGATATCGAATGTAGACTCGACGCTCGGACAGATCTCACTCTCGAAAATATCAATATCATCGATCGATATCGCCCATTCGGGATTGGCAATCGGAAGCCACTCTTCCTCCTCGAAGATGAGACGATCCTCGAATCCAGTCCTCTCGGCAAGGAAGCGAAGCACCTCCAGCTCCGTCTCGCCTCGAATCCCACTATCAAATTCCTTCTCTGGAGTCCGTCAGAAATACTCAGATCTTCTCTCCTGCCAGGCAATATCGTCTCGCTCATCATCGAGCTCGATCGCAATATCTGGAATGGGAAAGAGAGTGTGAGCGTAGTGATAAAGGATATCATTGCTCTATAACTCATCTTGCTTGAGCGTATATCTTTGTTCTGCGTGTATTATTGTCAAGAGTCATCCATGATTATTTCTTGGATATCCATTGTATCCGGTATAATTGGAACTTCTCCATGTGATACTTGATAAGCGTTATATCGAATCTGCTGTTCTGGCTTCAATAGAGCAAATGGTCGAGCACAGTAGACATTATTATCCGTTCAACGAGCGAGAATAACAGACTGAGCTATATAGCCGAAACTTCCATTTGGAAATCTATGAGCATGCTCTTGCCAAGGGGGATAATCAGAGAGACTATCAGCTCATTTTTTTGGATCTCATGGTCGAGTGATAGTGACCCTTGATCCTCATCAATTTAGGAGATACCGTCCAGTGGTATGCTGTGTGAATGTATTATTTATCGCATCATCACATATTTTGTGTCAGAAATAATCCCAAACATATTGACGGAGTTTATCATCCATAGTGAATTCATCTGCTCATTCTGATAACCAATAGAGAAACAGTGCAGATTTATATTTTCATTCTCAGACTGTTATATCATGTTTATTTCAATCTTCGTCAGTGACTGAGAATCCTGTGATCAATGAAGTCACATGCTCAGTTTCTGAATCTCAGAGGCTACACATTTGTCTGAGAATACCAAAATTATGATCCAAAGAATATCACTGAAAAATACCCACATTTTCTGCTACACTAAAATGCGATCTTTTGTAGTCAAATATTTCCTGAGCAAGTTGTTTATTTTTTAACACTTTCTGCATGGAAAGTACTCAATGAGGAGCTTGAACACTTTCAACTATATCTCAAAAATCTTGGACAACATATATGCTCATAGAAATGATAATTATACGAATAACTTTCAGATCGTACTCTCTCTCTGATTTGTCAACTATATTTTCCACTATTTTCTCTGTCTTGCAATATCTGTATGTCTCGGTTATTGCATTTCTCAGTGATTCCTATAGAATATTCACCATTCCCTATTTCTTATATTTTTCTTATGAATATGTTCTCCTCCCTCCAGCAATCCTGCCAGCATCAGTGTCAATCCTGTGGTATGCCCCTCGCGGAAGATCCAAAAGGAGGTGGAACCGAGAAGGATGGAACGCTCTCGACCAAGTACTGCTCCCTCTGCTATGAGAAGTGAGCATTTATCGGTGCCGATTGTACTCTCACTGAGATGCAGATGATCGTCGATAGAGCCTTGCGTGCGAAGAATGCGAACTATGTCATCCGAAAGATGGCGATGTGGCAGATACCGAGGCTCGAACGCTGGAGAACCAAGTAAAAGACACGGATCTTGATTTTCTCCTTTTTCAAATATCATATTTCTATGACTACCATCACTATAGACAACATCGATAACAAAAAGATAAAAACTCACTTCGCGAGCCCTCTCGAAGCAAAACATTATCTGATAAAACTTTCCCTACAGACCAACGTAACGAGGAGAAAAAATGCAAAATTCGATAAAGCTATGGAGGAATATCGCAATGGTGAAAGCGTAGATGGGAAAGAGTTCCTCACTAAACTTATAGCATCAAAATAATGTACAAACACGGTGAATATAAAGATAAACGAATTCCTCATCACATACATCTATGTCTCGCGCACTCATCCTCATCGATTTCATCCACGAATTCCTCCATCCAGATGGGAAGATCACGCCTCAGGGAATGGGGAAATTCAACGAAGAATATGGCACACTCAGAAATGTCCGAAGACTCATCGATCACTTCAGATCTATCTGAGAAGAGATTATCTGGATCCGTCTCGGATTCCATGACAACTATGATAACTGCTCGACGATCTCTCCACGATTTCGCTCGGCACCGAGTATGGGAATACTGCGAGAGTGAACCTGGTCAACCGAATTCATAGAAGAACTCGACTATGATCCACGAGAGAAGACAATCACGAAGACTCGAGTAAGTCCGTTCTATAAAACAGAACTGGAAGAATACCTGAAAGAAAAATGAATCACTGAAATAGTCGTCGCAGGAGTGGCAACCGACCTCGCTGTGTCGAGCATTGCTCGTGATGCTCACGATAGAGATATCATGACGACTGTGATTTCCGATGCTTGTGGAACGGTATCGATGGAACATCAAGATGCTGCACTTATTTCTCTATGAAAACTTGCTTCTGTGATGACAACTGAAGATTGTATTCATTCTTAACATTTTCTTCTATGTTCACTCCTTGCCTCTGGTCACCACCCAATCAAGCCTTCAGGCTATCACCCTAACTCAAATGCTCATGAAAAAATATAGTATCGAGTATGCACACATCTACACCAATGAATCCTCTGACATGGAGCATGATGCGTATATCAATATCCTCAGAGAATCTACAAAAGACCAACAGAGAGAAGCGATATCACTGGTCGTAATGGTGGATGATTACTCATTTCCTGATTCGAGTTTTGACTATGATGGATTCTTTCGTTGACTCTGTGACGAAGATATACATCCAGATATCACTATCAGAGAGTCTCAACTCATACCTCACTGTGATACTGTTATCAGACTCATCGAAGATACTAAACTCCAGTCTCAGATACAGAACTACATAGTATCTTCAAAAAAATATCCGTGCTCACTTTTTATCGCTACATGGTATCTCATACGACTCTGACAGATACCCTCAATGCTGCTAGATACCGAGCATCGAGCGGAACATCTCATCAATATACTTCCCGAGAGTTTTCGTCCATTCGAAGAAAGAGGATTCGAAATCATAAAAAATACAAAATATCAAAATCTCATCGAGAGGATAGAGAATAAGTATTTTGATGGAAGAATTCTTTTTTAACCCCCAAGCCTATGCTCACCACTTGCCTCTGGTCTCACGACAATCATGCTCTCGAAATGGCGGAGTTCTATATTTCTACTTTTCCCGCGAGCAAGATCACTACCCAGTGAATCTACGAAGAAGCGAATGAGCATCTTCCAGAATCAAAAAAGGGAGATATCATGATCGTGGAATTCGAACTGATCTGAGTTCCCTTCGCGACGTTGAATGGCTGACCGTATTTCCATATCGACCCTTCGATATCATTTTTCATGAGTTCGAGTGATAAAGACGAGATCTCGAAAATATGGAAAGTGCTCTCCGCGTGAGGAAAGGCACTCATGACTCTCGGAGAGTATCCGTGGAGTGAGTGGTACGGATGGATAGAGGACAGATACGGGGTGTCATGGCAGTTATTCTATACAGAGAAACCGATGGCTCAGCGTATTGTTCCATGTCTCTCATTCACTCAAGGGAAAGTCGGGAAAGCCGAAGAAGCGATCGAATACTATGCGAGTGTCTTCCTGAATTCAGGAGTCAATATGATCTCCAGATATGATGAGCGTGATGGTGGAATCCCCTGACTGATCAAACACGCACAGTTCCATCTCGGAGACTTCGTCATGAGTGCGATGGATGCAGTTGGTCCTCATACTTTTGACTTCTCTTGTGCAGTGTCGTTTATGGTGAATTGTGAGAATCAAGAAGAACTTGATTATTATTATTCGAAGCTCTCAGCCGTGAAGGAAGCTGAAATGTGTGGGTGGGTGGCTGATACATATGGTATCTCATGGCAACTCATTCCAATGAACTTCACGGAGTATATGAAGCATGGTGAGACAGAGAAAAAATCCAAACTCATGAAAGCACTCATGCAGATGAAGCGAATCTCGTGGGGGGAGATAGAGAAAGTATATAACAATGGATAAATTCGGGAGCCAATCTTCTCTCTCAGGAACTCCTGGACTTCTCTCGAAATACTATATACTCATCGTGTAATTCCTCACCTTTCTCTCTATGGACTCATATTCACACGGACCATTCGAAGTCTCAGGATACAAGGTCACGATTCATGGACCTATCGGCGAATGAGAGAGTGTCATGGGTGCATGGAAGTATTTTTTCACTGAGAATATCAGCGATCGAATATCAGATAAAGCGTATCCGAGCGTTCATGCTGTCTACTACAATTATCAGCATCCTCATGATAGCGAGAACAATCAGTATGACATGATCATCGGATATATCACGAAAGATGGAATCATCCAGACAAGCTCGACGATCACAACAGTGAAAATCCCTGCTCAAGATTACCGATATATGACGCTCGCTGACATATCACCTGAGAATATTGCTAAAGCGTGGAACACGATCAATGCGATTCCAGCTTCTGAACTTGCTCGCAGTTATGGATACGATCTCGATATGTACAATGACGCTCACACCGAGATGACAATAGCAGTGAGTGTGAAGAATAACCTATAACCTTTTTTTCTATGAAGAAATTCATTATTACACTTGGGATATATCTGATCTTCATGGTAGCAATCACTTCGTTTATATTCGGTTGAATATTGATAGTTTCCCAATTCAACTGATGTCCTCCAGATCCATACAAGTCTTCACTATGGACAAAGGGCTCCTCTAGCGAAATGAATTGTGGAGAAAAACAGAATAGTATTTGTAATCTTCCTCTTCTTTCACTTGGCGTATGCCGAAATCCTGATTTCAAGCCAGGATTAGTCTACTAAGTCCTTGGAATCCTGATTTTTTCCGTCTGAATCAAGCTCAGGAAGAAATATATTATAAGTACATAATCAATAACTCTCATCTCTATGGAAATATCCCTTCGAACAGCCTCTCATGCTCTACAAGCTCTTCTCATCGAATTCAATGATCTTCAGAAAGATCTCAATGAAACACATGAAGACGATGCGGAAGGCTATCTTCTCCTCGAGCATATTGAGGATGCTCTCGATGAGCTTGCTATGGTCTATACTGAATATATCGAGAAAAATAAGATACTGAACTACCCATCCTACGAAAGACTGAAGAAGACCCTTCTCTGAGAGTCCGATCAATAGAAGATTTTTCCTATAACTCAATCTTCGGTAGAAAATACTCTGATGAACCTTTTCCTATACGCAATATTCTTCGACAAATAGATCAATCATCAGATTAGAAATACAATCCACTCCCTCCAATGCCAAATTATTACGTCATCTGTGTGAGCATCGAACATGCCGAGCGTGGGATCGCTTGAGGATTTATCCAGTCCAGTCATGGAAAAGCATCCAATATCAAGAAACTCCGAACAGGTGATGAGATACTCATCTACAGCTCGAAATATACCTCCACTCCAGAAAATACGGAAGAAAATAAGCTCCAAGCCTTCACGGCTCTCGGATATGTCCGAGATGAAGAACTCTATCAGGGAGATATGGGATCAGGATTCACGCCGTTTCGACGAAATATTGATTTCATCAAGGGAGTGAATATGATACCTATAATACCGATTCTCGAACAGCTCGAATTTATAAAAGATGTGAAAAAGTGGGGATTCCCTCTGATGTATGGTTTCCTGCAAATATCAGAAAATGACTTTAGTCTCATTCGGTCAAAGATGATTACAAAATAGTTTCTCACCTCCCCATTATGACTCAATTATCACCTCCTCATTTCCATCGTTTCTGGATTATCAATACTTTTATTGCGACTATCTTTTGATACATATATTTGTATATGTGAGGGTTGGAATGAACAGTAAAGTATTGGGAAGAATTTATTTGAGCCATTACTCTTTTTGGTCTTCTTTCGTTCGTTCTTTTTTCCTGGAAATCTTGGAAATATAGCATCACTGATACCTCTTTCTCATCTCTCAGGGCTGGACTCAAGATCAGCCTCTCTTGGATAGTGGTATGGGATATATTTCTGATAGCTGATATTATCCTTTCTTATTTCAGATCAGAAGGACACTGTTCTGGAATTATAGATTGGGGACCTCTTCCGACATGTGAGTACTGGGAATTTCCTTTCCAGAATTTCTGAAGTCTTCTTGAGCTTATTTGGATACTCTTACTGCTTGTGTTACCGATTATTTTCTGAATTACGGGCTTTTATCTTGATCGAAGAAAAAATAAAGCAACTTTTCCTTGGTTTGGAGTCAATCTCTTCATCGGAATCATTATCTTGCTCATCCTAGTAGGTGTTATCTGATCTTTTTATCTCTAAATCCTCATTTTTATGAAACTCACCGTCTCCGTTATCATCAACGCTCCCCTTGAAACTGTCTGGAATGCGATGTGGAATCCCATCCATCTCGTCCACTGGGCATTCGCCGACGAGGCAACTTGGCATTGTCCATGGGCGAAGTGAGAAGAGCCGAAAGTCTGAGGAGTATTCACGACTCGTATGGAGGCTCGTGATGGATCATTCTGATTCGATCTCACCGCTCAGTATACAGCAGTCACTCCTATGAAGAGTATGAGCTATACTCTCGGCGAGATGAAGGAGTACTTCCTCGATGCTGGTCGTGTCGTCGATGTAACACTAGAAAGTGTTCCGCTCCCCCTTGAGAAAGTTGAAAACTCGCCGTGGAGAGGGGGTCAGGGGGGATTTTGTACCCGTGTCACTGAAGTATTCGATGCCGAAGATAGTCACTCATCTGAACAACAAATCGCAGGATGGACAGCGATCCTCGGGAATCTGAAGAAATATGTGGAAAGCCTATAACTTTACCACAATCCAGGCTATCCAGGACGAAAGCTCTCATGGGAAGAGTGGGAAAGTCTCCTAATTATCTATGAAAGATAATCTCAAGTATACGGCTCATCTATGACAAAATGAAAGAATCAGACTTTCCATTTTTCTCTCATTTTTATACTGATTCTCGTGTGATGCAATATACGTATCTCGATATCTGTGATGGGAAGAGGGCAAAGGAAATATTTCTCTCACTACTTGTAAAACACTCATAATTCGTATACTCTCAGTATTCATTACTTTTCGTTATGACTTCCCCTATCCTCTGAC
>JAYTYQ010000193.1:0-1046 GCA_043742285.1 Candidatus Altimarinota bacterium | reverse complement strand
ATACCTGCCCAAGCTGTCATGATAGAATTAACCTTAAATGGTCTGCTTGATGAATTGCATCGTCTAAAGCATTGTGCTTTCTTCCAACAAACTCTGGTGCAGGGATGGTAGGAAAGTGCTTCATTAGAGTACGAAAATCCCTGGTAGAGTTATATTTCCAAGGAGCTGTTTGGTGCATAGCTTTATAGGCATGAGCTAGAATTGCTGTATCAAAATCCGTTCCTTTACACCAGATTTTTAACTCTTCACTGTCTCTAACTCTTACTATCCAATCGTATAAATTGTATAATGCTGTTGCAAGAGTTCGTGTTCCGTTTATTGGTATATTACCTTCCTTAAGCCAAAATTTTAACGTACTAATCTCAACTACTCTTCCTGGCTGAGATTCCACAGAAAGTTCTGAGTAAAAATTTTCAGCAGTATTCCATACATCGCAAGCTCCAATAGATAAGATAAGTGCATTTCTATCTGTACCAAGAGTTTCAATGTCAATCATTACATCTTTTGTCATGAAATAATAACTCCTTAAGTTTCTTACGTTTGAGATAATTCATTGATTTCTGTGAATCTGTTATAGGAACTGGAGGTGGCTCATCTTCTTCAGAGTCTATACGCAGAGAAAACAGTGGGCGAGATGGGCCCTGTAGATATTTCTTTTCCCAACCTGCTATGTAGATTCTATTCGCATCTTTAAGTATTTTTACTTTCTGAGATACCCAATAAGGGTGAAGACTAAGTTCCACTCCCAAGTCTGCCAAGGTTGCTGCACCTAGTTTTTTTATTGCTCGCAGAGTTTCCAACTCTGTCTGTCTCCAACAGCCCTGCGCAGTTCTAGGCATCCTTGTCTCCTTCTTTTTTATCCGCTCGCTCAATTGCAGCTTCATCAGAATATGTGAGAGATTTGTACCTGAGAGCTAGCTTATTTGCGTTGACCTGTAGAACATCTCGCTCTCTCAAGCCATAGTGATTCATGACTGCTTGAATATAGAACCTTAAATCCCCAAGCTCTTCAATGATATTTTTAATGTCTACTTTTTTCCCGTATA
>JAYTYQ010000192.1:0-1734 GCA_043742285.1 Candidatus Altimarinota bacterium | reverse complement strand
CTCATCACGTGAATGATCCCTTTTTCTGTGATTTCTTTTTGGAGTCGCTGAAAGAATTTTGATTGATAGGATTCTCCATAGTTCACTCGGAGTTTCTCTACTTCTCGGGGTTGAGTCCGTTCTACGAAATCCCAGAATGCGATCGTATCGATACACTCCTTGCGGTCATAGTGTCCAGAGTGTTCTCCAGAATAGTACTTCTGGACGAATCCATTGTGATTGATGAGAGACTGAGTGAAGAGCTCTTCGAATCCTGATTCACGAGTGTTGGTAGTAGACATAGAAAGAGAATTTATAAATTTTGATTATGATTGGAACGCATCAATAAGTTTGAGCTGAAGTGTTTCATTGAAAGAATCTTCATAGATAATAGAAGTGACTATCTCTAATAGAAAATCTTGATTGATTTGATTATCTGCTACTGCAACGGCTATGTTTTCCATTTCGCAGATAAATTTTTCTATACAATAGTCATATCCATTTACTTCAAGAAAGTATGCACCCAGAGCAATAGAAGTTCTTTTATTGGCATCCTCGAATGCGTGATTCTTATTTACAGAAAATATGAGCTTCGTTAGTTTCTCTTCAAATGATGGGTAATAATCATCATTTTGTAGAGTACACAAGGCTGACTCCAGATTTCATATTTCTTTCACTCCTGGTAACCCTCCACTGATTTCAAGGATTTTATCGTGTTCTCTGATGGCATGTATGATGTCAAAGTATATGGTCATATTCTTATCTGTCTTTTAGTCGGATAAATACATCTTTATGTTCTTCTATCCTGTCTTCCAATGTTTTACTGCTTTCTCATAAAAACTTCTCAAAATCATCTCTTGGTATTGCTCGTATATATTCTGCCAACTTTTCGTGAAGTGCATCACGAAAATGCACGTCTCTACTTGCCATCTTCATTCTTGCTGTTTCTAGATATGGCTTTTGTGATGGATGATTTGAGAATGCTTCAAATATCTGATCTACTTCTTTTGGTGTAAGTTTTCTTCTTTGTTGTTCAAATTCTTTCTGTAGCTCGTATGCAAGACCAGTTTCATATGATGAAATAGTTGTGAGGACTTCACTATACATCGTTTCTCTGAGATTTTCTTTTTCAGAAAGACGCAAAATTGCCTTATACTCATTTGCATTTTCCCTGAATATACTCTCATAGATACGGTTTGTATAGATAGCATATTTGATATTTCCCATAGCTACATAATGATCGAGCGCATCAGTAAACTCCTTTCTACAAGTATGGTCCCGTACAACTGCGATGAGATAATCCTCCTCTCTTTGGTTGATATATTTAGTATTTCCTCCAGATTTCTCATAGATAGTATCGAGAACTATATCGAGCATTATACGTCTCATCTCTCTTGCTCTCTCACTCTCGACCAGAAGCATTCAGATATTGAGAAAAGATCGAAAATCAAAGAGTCATAAATTAGCAACTCGTGAGCGGGTGACATTCATGTCGCTCGCATATATGTTTTTCGCTTGTTCAAGCCTTTCCCCCGTAAGGATTTCATATCCATTCTTGCGAAGTTCCCCATCATTTTGCTCCAAATATCGCTCAAGAGTTCGCTCATCTACCTCATAGAAATCAGCAATTTGTTTTTTTGTGAAGCGGTATGATCACTCAAAAAGTATTCCCATAATACCGATATGCTCTTGGATTTTCTCGAGAGCATAGGTATTATTGAGGATGTTTGCACGATCGATGCTAGAGTTGGTAAG
>JAYTYQ010000191.1:0-9182 GCA_043742285.1 Candidatus Altimarinota bacterium | reverse complement strand
CTCTACTCATGGAAGCTCGGGACTCCGATCTCGAACTTCGAAGTCGCCATGGATGATACCTATCAGACTGTCGATGATCCAGCTATCACGGTGAAGTTCGAGCTTGAGCCAAATGATCGATTTCCTGCAGGAACCAAAGTCCTCGCTTGGACGACGACTCCCTGGACTATCCCTGCGAATATGGCACTTGCCGTGAGGAGTGATATCGACTATGTATTAATAAAATATATTCAGAGTGCTTTTTTAACCGAAATAAAAGAATGAATTTCACCAGAAATAATTGATAATCCTATAGAATTCTTGATTTGTGCAAAAAGTAGATATGAATCAGTAATTCAGGGTAAAAAATATGATGGATTTGAGATTATTTGAGAATCTTTTAAATGATCTGAACTCGTCGGACTCGGATATATCCCTCCATTTCCAGAATACTATTATGCTCGTCATGCTGAACTTGATTCAGCATCTTCAATATGAGATCCTGAAATGAATTCAGGATGACAAAATCAAAAATCAGGACGAAGTTCGAAGAACCATAAGATCTATCATGCTGATTTCATCACAGATACGGATGGTACTGGTATCGGACATGAGGCTCCAGAATTCGGTGATGTGGACTTCCAGCTTGCGAAGCGAGAAGGGATATATATCTCTGAGGCGATGGATGAAGCAGGGAAGTATACTTCACAGATTTTTGACTATGAAGGCACTCATTATCTCGATCTCGAGAATCCTGAAAAGTGAGCCAATAGGATCAATATCGAACGTATGAAAGCAAATGGTACCCTCTTCAAGCTCGAAGGGATCACACATCGTGTCCCATTTTGTCCTCGCTCTGGTACGCCTCTCATGCAGAAGGCACAGTCATCATGGTTCATCGATATCCAATCTCAGAAAGAGAAACTCTTGCAGGCGAATGAGCAGATAAATTGGTTTCCAGAACATTTGAAATACGGGCGTTTTGCTAAGTGAATCGAGTCTGCTCCAGACTGGTGCATCTCTCGTACTCGCTACTGGTGAGCCCCGATGCCTGTCTGGCAGAACTCTGATGCGAGCGAACGTGTCGTCGTCTCATCACGAGAGGAGATTTTCGAACTCAATAAGCCGTATGGACAACTCAAGAAGAGAGAAGTGGAGGGAAAAGTGAAATATTTTTTCCTCTGAGGTGAGTTCGATGGAGTCGAATTCAATCTCCATAAGCCATATATCGACTCTATAAAACTCCAATCTCCGAAGACTGGAGAAGAGCTCACACGTATCCCCGAAGTCCTCGATGTCTGGATGGACTCGGGATCAATGCCATATGCACAGATGCACTATCCATTCGAGAATAAGTGAGCTATGGAAGCGAGCTTTCCTGCAGATTTCATCGCGGAATATGTCGGGCAAGTGCGTGCATGGTTCTATGTGATGCATGTGCTTGGCGTATTGCTCAATATAAAAAAACTACCCCACCCTGCGGGCACTCATCCAAAAACTACCCCGCCTCCTATCGTCGGCACCCCTTCAAAAGAAGGGGAATTCGGTACCATTCCCCTTCAATCTGAAGGGGTGAATTCTGCGATAGCAGAAGACGGGGTAGTAGTACCAGCATTTCTCAATGTCATCACGACAGGAGTGATCAATGGAAATGATGGACGTAAAATGTCCAAGTCATTCGGAAACTATCCTGATCCACGTATCACGATCGAGAAATATGGAGCTGATCCAATACGATTTTATATGCTGAATTCTCCACTTCTCTCCGGATGAGATATGGACTTTCGAGAAGAGCAGATCATCGAGACCGTGAAGTGAGTGATGCTTCCGATCTGGAATACCTATAGCTTCTTCACGACGTATGCCAATATCGATAAGTGTGAACCAGCCGATACAGAAATATGGTTCTCTCGTCATGGAGAAAGTACTTCGAATGTTGCGAATCGTATGAGTGATAATTCAGATGATCCCGAACTTACTGAGAAGTGAATAAATCAAGCTCATGAAGCAGGGAAGACTCTCAGAGAACAAGGGAAAAACTTTGATGTGATCATCCATACTTCGAAGATTCGAGCTCGAGATACTGCGCAATATATCGCAGATGAGCTCGGATATGCTGGTGAATGTATCATCGATGATCGCTTTACTGAACAGGATGCAGGTGAATTTGCTGGAATGAAACATGAGGATATGCTTGCATACTACAATGCAAAAACTGGGAAAAATATCGAATTTTCCTATGAGAATATCAGAGAGATCTACAAGGAAGAAGGTGGGAAAGAGAATATTGACCAATTCACTTGGCGCATCATTCTGGCGTATGAGGATACCCTAAAAAAATATCAATGAAAGAAGATCCTGATCGTCGCTCATGCGGGAACGAGTCGCCCTATTCTTGAGACCTATTTCTGAAAATCACGGAAAGTTGCACATTTCCAATGTCAGATATTCAATGCAGAGCCTTTTCGCCTCATGACGACTCCACTCACAAATCCTCTTGACCGATGGATCCTCTCGAAACTCCAAGTCCTCATGTGACAAGTCCATGATGCGATGGACGCATACGATGTCTCTCGTGCGTGTCGTGCCATCGTCGACTATATGGATCATCTCACGAACTGGTATGTACGACTTTCTCGAAGGCGTTTCTGGGAATCAGGGATGTCTCTTGACAAGGAATCAGCCTATGAGACGCTCTATACTGTTCTTGTCGAACTCTCGAAACTCATTGCTCCTTATATGCCGTTTCTTGCTGAGAGTATATATAAGGGATTGACCGATCGAGGCTCTCTTCTCAAAGAGGATGCCAAGTGAAACGAGGCGGGAGATTCTGCTCTTGAAACAACAGGAAAAAATCCTCAGTCCGCCGCGGCGGACAGCTCCTTTGCAAAGGAGTTCTGAGACAATTCCGTCCACCTCCAATACATCACTTTTCCGAATCGTCATCTCATCGATACTGATCTCAATCGTGATATGGAAAAATGTGAGAATATCGTCTCACTCGGCCTAGCACTGCGTTCACAGAAGAATATCCGTGTTCGCCAGCCACTTCAGTCGGTGACGATCACAGAAAGATTTGATGACTATTATCGAGGAATCATCATGAATGAACTGAATGTGAAAGAAGTAAACTTCGAAAATCCAGAAAAACTCGCCAAGAAAATCGCAAAACCAGATGCGAAGAAAATCGGTCCAAAATATGGAAAAGATGTGCAGTATATTATCACTCAGGCGAAATCTGGGAATTTCATAGAGAATCCTGATGGAACGATTTTGATCCCAAGAAACACACACACAAACACAATGGAAGAAAGTATTTGAAAAAATAATTCCGATGTGTCTTCTGTTAGTGTATCTGTATCTTCTGATTTTGTCCTCGAATCAGGAGAATACACCCTCGAGTATATCCCACTTGAGTGAGCATGAGACGTCATAGGAGGATATGGTATAGTGCTCGCTATGGATATGAAGATCACTGAGGAACTCAAACTCGAATGACAGGCACGAGATATTGTTCGTATGATCCAGGATATGCGAAAAGAAGCGAACTATACTGTCACAGATAGGATCGAACTCTCGATCACTGGATTCTCACTCGTAGAGGATTGGATTCATGACTTTATCACGGCTGAGACGCTCTCTACTCTCGTCGAGACTCTCTCATCTCCTGACCTCGAGAAGATCATCTCTGATGAAGAAATGGGGGAAGTGAAAATCATGATCAAGAGGTAGTATTGGATTCCGAGAAATCCCTTCTCAATCAAATGAGAGGGGGGATTTGATATTGTATGAATGACCTCATCGATTGCATTGGTGAGGGTAGTGTATTTGTAGCCACTATACTCTCGTGAGTTCTCCTGCTAGAAGCTCACTTTGCTCGAGTACTCGATCTGCCTCCATGCGAGCAATATCTGGCGGATAACCGTATCTCATGAGTATCCTTTTGACGGTCACCCGAAGCTTGGCTCTTGTGTCTTCTTTCTTCTCCCAATCGACCGTAGCATTCTTGCGAACGGTTTCGACGATGACATGAATGAGCTCTTTCATCTTATGATCTTCGAGAAACTGAGTAGAGCTATTTTCTATAAGTACACTATAAAAAGCATATTCTTCAGCGGTGAGTCCTATTTCTTCTGCTCGTTTATCTTCAAGTCTCATCTCTCGTGCTATCACCGAGAGTTCTTCGATCACTTGAGCAGTATCGATCTGGTTATTATGATACCGTTTGATGACATTTGCAAGCATCTCAGAGAATTTCTTCCCCTGAGCGATACTTTTTTGTTTTCGGACTTTTACCTCCTCAGAGAGGAGTTTTTTCAGGAGCTCGAATGCAAGATTCTTATGTTCCATATTCTTCACTTCCAGGAGAAACTCATCAGAGAGAATATCGAGTGACGGAGTCCTGATACCAGCGGCTTCAAATATATCTACTACTCCATCACTCGAGAGTGCATCATCGACGATCTGCCTGATAGCCGTCGAGAGCTCTGTATCACTCTTTCCACCTGAAGGAGTGAATTTTGCTATGCGAGACTTGATCGCTTGGAAAAATGCAACATGAGTCTTGACTAGTTCGGCTTCGTCGCTTGGGACCGACATAGCAAAAAGCTTTGATAATGCACTCACTTCAGACAGGAAACGATTCTGCAAATCTTCACTCTGGAGAATCCAGTTCTGTGCCCCCAGGAGTATATGAAGTTTTGTCTGCGTACCCGATCCAAAATAGGAAAGATACTCGAATCCATGAAACATCTGAGAGACGATCTCGAACTTCGTTCTCATACCAGCAATAACTTCTACAATATCGAGTACTGTTTTTCCTTGGCCACCACTCTCAGTATATACTGCCATAGCATTATGGAGGTCTTGCCCGATACCGATATAGTCTACGATGAGTCATCCTGGTTTATCCTTGTATACTCGATTGACACGAGCTATAGCCTGCATGAGATTGGCTCATGCCATCTTCTTATCGATATACATCGTATGAAGGGAAGGAGCATCGAATCCTGTGAGCCACATAGACTGGACGATCACGAGGCTCAGGGGATCATGAGGATCCTTGATACGAGTCGCAAGGGTCTTGCGATCCTGCTTGGTCGTATGATGAAGTTGAAAACTCTCTGGATCATCTGATGAACTCGTCATCACGACTTTGAGGCTACCACCCATGAGGCTCGCATCATGCCACTCTGGACGAAGTCGGACGATCTCTGCATACAGATTGACCGCTATCTGACGAGTCATACAGACGATCATCCCTTTTCCCTCGAATACCTCTTGTCTCAGTGAGAAGTGCTCTACGATATCTCTCGCAATATCTCGAGTACGCTCAGGATGACCGACGATAGCATCGATCTGAGCATTGCGTTTTTTGGCTTTTTCCTTCTGTTCTACAGTAGCACCCGCGATCTCATCGATAGCGGTATCTATATGATTCACCGCGTCACTATTCATCTTGATCTTCACGAGACGTGACTCATAACTGATAGGGACTGTAGCACCATCTCGAACGGCTTGGACTATGTCATAGACATCTATATACCACCCGAACACTTTTTTTGTATCTCGGTCAGTCTTCTCGATCGGAGTTCCCGTGAATCCGATAAATGAAGCATGAGGAAGAGCATCTCGGAGATACTTCGCATTCCCATACTTGATATCACCTTCATCATCGACTTTCCCAGCAAATCCATATTGACTCCTATGAGCTTCATCTGCCATGACGACTACATTCGTCCTCTCAGTGAGAGTATCGAAATCTCACTTTCCATCCTCAGGATAGAATTTCTGAATAGTGGTAAATATAATCCCCCCTCCAGAGACTCTGAGAAGCTCTTTCAAGTGATCTCGACTCGTGGCTTGTACTGGCTTCTGACGCAGAAGTGATATACAGTTCCCGAAGGTCCCGAAGAGCTGATCATCGAGATCATTGCGATCTGTCAGGATGACGATAGTAGGATTCTGCATCTCGGGTTCGACCACAAGCCTGCCTGTATAGAATACCATCGAGAGAGACTTCCCACTTCACTGCGTATGCCATACGACGCCGATCTTACGATCTCAATCCATATGAGTCGCACGAAGTGTCTCCGTGATAGCTCTCTTCACCGCATAGTACTGATGATAGGCTGCTATCTTCTTCACTTTCATGAGTGACAAGAGTCCCGTATTCTTGTCTTTCACTTCTTCTATCTCGAATACGGTATTGTATCTGATAAGTTCGAGAAGTGTCGACTTATGGAGGAGTCTCTGAGCGAGGATCTGTATCTCTGGGATCACACCATTCTCACTCTTCTCAGGAGACTTCCATACGAGATAGCGAGAAAATGGGGCTGATATACTCGATACACGGGCATCGAGACCATCGGATATGACCGTGAGAGCATTGTAGTAGAAAATACTTGGAACTGATTTCTTGTAGTTCTGTATCTGGGTAAATGCTCGCTCAAGAGTGGCACCTTCATCCATAGGATTCTTCAGTTCTACTACCACAAGAGGGAATCCGTTCACGAATATGACGACGTCGAGTCGTTTCTCAGAGTTATTCTCTCGGATGACGAGTTGGTTCACGATCTGGAATACATTGTTCTCTCTATGATCGAAATCTATGAGTCGTACCGATATTCCCTTCGTCTGTCCATCTCGAAAATACTCCACCGTCACGCCATCCGTGAGCATCGTGTGGAATGCCTCATTATTCGTCATGATATCTGTAGAGCCGAATCTGCGAATTTTGGAGAAAGCTTCTACACGAGCACTCTCTGGAATGTCTGGATTGAGACGAGCGATACTCTCACGAGCGATGGGTTCGAGGATGACGCTATCAAAACCCTCGCGAAGAGGGTGAGCTGAGTATGGTCCAATATCTGGACCATAGTGATACTCGTATCCCTCTGGGATGAGGAGATCGATGAGATGGGATTCGATGGTGGATTCGGAGAGGAGCATAGGAGGGAAATATTATGGTTCTATATCAGTGACGCCTGTATATTCTCGGAGTATGAGCTCTGTATCATGATTATCTCGATCGTTCTTGTGATAGATCTCGACGAATTCGATGAACTCTATCATCTTACTTTCTCCATCATACACATACACTATACGTATGCCACTATTTGCGAGTCTCATACAGGTAAGTGGGAATTTACGTACCTTGTAAAATGGAAGATATACCCTTTCACCGAGTGATCATATTCTCACAATATTGGGTTCATAGCCTATTGGATTAGTCTCACGAGCCAAGCAGAAAATCTCAAAATCCTTTTCGAGAGAAGGATATTTTTTCTTTAATTTCTCAAATTGTTTCTGAAAATTAGTATGAAAAGAAAAGCGAATCATAGACTAGAAATCATCCTGAGGAGTTACAGAATAAATAGGAGAACGATGAAATACAAGTCCATACTCTATGGGTTGCATCATCTCTTTGGTGGCTTTCCATGGCATATCTTCATGAGAAAAATCCGTGAGCCATTTTCCATTTTTATCTGAATATTCAGCAATCACTTGTTCGATCACTTCGATCTGCTTTCCATTGAATCCTATCATATCAGGCTCAATGAGAGGAATAGCTTTTTTCTGAGCGAATCAGAAATACTCTACATCAAACCTTTTGATAAGCTTATCTACTTCCATTTCTTCTAATACATTCTTCATATCTTTCGGAACTGGTCACATAGGATATTTGATATACTCACTCCCAGTCATAGATTCAAATGTGAGCTCGTAGTAGTTGAAGTCACAAAAGTACAGAAGCTTATTTAGGACAATTTCTCCTACATTTGGCTTCTGTCCACATTTCCCGAGAATATAGAGGATGAGGTTCTTGAGCTTCACATGAGGATCATCCTTTCTCTCAGCTTTCAGTGGTTCTCTCTGTTTCTCATGGAGCTCAGAAACTGATATCTCAAAAATCTCAGCGAGTTTATCTATCTCAGGTCACTTCAATATACGTTCCCCGAGTTCTATCTGAGAGAGTGTCGGGCGCGACACACCGATCATCTTCGCGAGTTCCTCCTGGGAGAGACCAGCATCTGTACGGAGTTTCTTGATTTTTTCTGCTATCATAGTATCGATGATTATGATATAAATTGCTCTTATTATACAGATATATTACCAGAATCAATAGAAAATGTAAAGAAATCTATCAGAAAGTGTAGATTAGCTACCAGTATCGAGAAACTTCTGGATCTCACGGTCAAAGTCGGATATATATTCTCTATCTTGGACGGGCTGGTATTTCTCGTATTCTCCTTCAGCTTTGAGTCTTGCTTCGAGCATAGAGATCTGCCCTGCATGATCCAGGAGAGGCTTCCCTGAGAGTGCGAGAAATTGCCCCAGATACTCATCCCAATCCTTCATATTCATCACTTGCCTCATCTGAGCTCTGCTCTCAGCGATATCGAGATATGATCACACGAGGCGATTGAGAGCATCTATATATTCTTCACCCAGATAGTTCTTAGCGACTATCACATCACTTTTGAGGATTTTCCCTTTCGGAGCTTGTCTCCAGGTACGCAGTCACATATGATCCTTGAGACTATCAGCCTCATGATAGATGATCTCAGCAGCAGTCCGACCCGTGATAGCCCAGTGGAGCTGATTCTGTACCGTAGCGAAAAAATGCTTGGTAACATCACTCTGGCTATCATAGTCTGCTGAGAGAGCGTAGATATCCGTGATCTTCTGATACAGTCGTCTCTCACTCATACGGATCTCTCGTATCCGCTCGAGCATCTCATCGAAATAATCTTGACCGAAATGTTTGATTTGTTTTAGTCGCTCATCATCCATCGCAAATCCTTTGATAATATATTCCTCCAGAATCGCACTTGCCCACTTGCGAAACTCTATTGCTCGATGGCTATTCACTCGATATCCGACAGCGAGGATCGCCTGGAGATTGTAGAATCTCGTTTCTTTGGTTTGAGTTTTCCCATCTATTGCACCATGCAAAGTGGTACTTTCCAAAATGGAAACAACCACTTTTTCGTTCAGTTCTCCACTTTCAAATATATTTCTCAGATGCTTCGATATAGCAGGGACATTGACCTCAAAAAGCTCTGCCATATTTTTTTGACTGAGCCAGAGCGTCTCATCCTGGAAGTAGACATCGATATTGATCTTACCAGTCGGAGTCTGGAAGAGTACGAAGTTCGAGAAGACTTGAGGATCGGTAGTTTTTAGTGATTTTTTGGTTG
>JAYTYQ010000190.1:0-1300 GCA_043742285.1 Candidatus Altimarinota bacterium | reverse complement strand
TCTCAATGTCTCTTGTGTATTTGGTATATCTGGAATCAGGTTTTTCTCCTCTTTCAGAGCAAACCAGTTCGATGCTAATCGAAAAAATTGTTGCCAATCTTCACTTCACTGGCTAGACTTGAGGGCTTGTCTAGTAAAAATACTCACCATCTCCACCCCAGTTTCCCAATATGGTATCCATGACATGAGGAGTATGTCGAATTCGCACAAAAAAGTCAAGAAAAATCCCTCCGAGGTGAAGAGATCTACACGAGATTCCAATAATGAAAAAATGCTGCCAAGAAAACTCAATGCTGTATTGGAGAAATAATAGATTTCTTATATCGTATATCTCTTGGAAGATGATGTTTTAGTTCAGAAAGTCTTGCTAATCGCAATTCTTTTTTCAGGGCTTCATAACCACTATCTAATGAAAGTTGAGACTTTTTTGATAAATCCTTCAATCTTCTCTGTCGAATTTCAAGAATAAGGCTTTCCCATCATTTTTCGGTAAAATATCAGAGTTTTCTACATTCTCATACAAGTTTCTTATTGGATATAATTCATTGAATGCCATGATTCTGTAAAAAAATCTCTGCGTCAGGTAAAACATAGCTCGTTGTAACATAAGCGAATATTCTGTCAGGATGCCTTTGCTTCTCTGTATCAACAGAACCCAAAAATGTACCAGCATCTTTTTTTGTAATATGAGCCTTACTCCATTGTTTACACTGTATAGCCAGAGTTTTTCCATCTTTCATAGCAAGCACATCTACTCCACCATCTTTAATTCATCACTGTACTTTTGTGTTATATCCATCAGCTTCTAGGAGAATTGCAACAAAATACTCAAAATCCTTATCAGTTAAATCATAAGTGAGTTTTACAAGAAAATCCATTTCTGTATCGTAAAAAATATTAGTTTTCACAAGTCCTATTCTTCGATTTTTTTTGAGTCACGAAAGTGCTTCGATAACTTGTTCAAATGGAATCTGATCTTGCATATTGGCTTCTTATGAAGTAGATAGAATTCATGATAACATATAATATTGTAAAATGCAAAAATCCCCACTCTTTCGAATGGGAATTTCGGAACTGAGAAAAACCTTCAGTCCTCGACTAGCTCAGATAGCCCTTTTCCAAAGGAGGCTTGTATTTCTATTTCTCTTCTACCTCCGCCTCGACACTTCCATCTTCATTTTTCTTCTCTTCCGCTTTCTCTGGATCTCCAGCATGTGCATAGATCGCTTGTCCGATCTTCATCATGACATCTGAGAGAACCTTATTCGCTTCTTCGATATCGTCCTTGGTCGAGTTCGAA
>JAYTYQ010000189.1:0-5212 GCA_043742285.1 Candidatus Altimarinota bacterium | reverse complement strand
ATCACTGGGAAGATGGACATATTACTGCCTCGATGCTTATCGTAAATCAAGATTTCACGAAGGTGCTGCTTATTTTTCATAAGAAACTTCAGCGTTGGCTCCAGTTCGGTGGCCATAGTGATGACTCGCCTGATATTCTCGCAACTGCGATTCGAGAGTTCCATGAAGAGTCAGGAATCATCGAAGAGCCAGAGGTTTTCTCATATTATCCGAGTGATATACTCCCCATATTTGATCTCGATATCCATGATATTCCAGCGTTTCCACACAAGTGACAGCCAGAACATAAGCACTATGATATACGATTTCTCGGAATTATATCTGATAAGGTGAATCTCTCTCGCCAGATAGAAGAAACCGATGATATGAAATGGTTCGATATCGAGACAGTGTGGGATTATCTTGAAGAAGGAGGACTTGTTCGCATGTTAGAAAAAATAAAATTATGAAGATAGTTATCCGTCCTGATTACCAAAATCTCGATACAGAAAAACTCATTTTTCTCACTGAGAAGATGCAGACCTCTTGTTATAAGTCTGGGTGCTAAGGATAGTGAGATTCCATGAAAATCTGACTGTATTACTGCGCTGCGATATATACTGAAAATCAGTACGGGCTTCCTCCTTCCGAAATCGTATATCTGAGACCTTCCGTGACTCCTCATCTCTCTGGGTGCGAGAGAAATATCTCTTTCATGAGCCGAGATGGGTGATCTCATATTTTTCGAGAGAATGTCGTTCACTCATAAGAAATATATGATATCTCACGTTGGCATCATGATTTCCGACAGAGAGTTTTACCATTCATCACTTCATTATGGTGGAGGAAAAATTTCCTCTCTTGATGATATTGACTATAATAATCTCGTTCTCGATGAATCCTCTCTCGAAATTGCGAAAGACCCAAGAAATAACGAATAAAATATGAAAACGCTCTTCATCATTGATGCCTACAATCTCATCTATCGGATGTTCTATGCGATTCCTGAGATGCATACTCGTGATGGCAAGTTTGTGAATGCTATTTTCGGAGTAGCGAAGTTCCTCAAGTCCCTTGCCGATGAACATCCAAATGATTCAATCGTCGTGGCAAATGATGTCGGACAGAGCTTCCGTGCTACAGAGTATGCTGAATATAAGGCGCAACGAGATCGTATGCCAGATAATCTGCGTTCTCAGATTGATGGAGTATTCGCACTCTTTGACGCTGCAGGTATACAGATCCTCTCACAGGAGGGCTTCGAAGCGGATGATATCATCGGCTCGATTGTCACTGAGCGTTCGAATGGTTGGACGGAGTATCAGTTCGTCATCATATCGTCGGATAAGGACCTCTGCCAGTTCATCCGTGATGGACAGATCCATATCTATGATGCAATGAAGCAGAAATTCATGAAAGAAAAGGATGTTGTCGAAAAGTTCGGTGTTCCTGTATCTCAGGTGGTGGACTATCTCGCAATCGTCGGTGATAGTTCGGATAATATCCCTGGAATTGCAGGATTCGGTCCGAAAAAAGCACAAGAACTGCTCTCGAAATATAGTACGCTCGAGTGAGTGTATGAGCATATCGATGAACTCTCTCCCAAAGTTCAAGAGACTCTCAGGAATCAGAGGGAAAATGCCTTTCTTTCACAGAAACTTGCAACCATTATCACTGATCTTGATAGTACACTCTCACTCTCAGACAATGATATACTCACTCATCATATTCAGAAAGATGAATACCTTGCTCTTCTCAGAGGATATGAATTTCGATCACTCCTTCCTCGGAATGAAGTCGTGGTCACGAAGCATCTCGAAAAGAAAGTAATTCACGCTATCACCACGCTCGAGTGACTCGATCGTCTTCGTGATATACTTCTGTACAATGACTCTTGTTCGCTCACATCAGAGAGTGCGAGTATTGCTCTCTGATCCAACGGTGAGATTTATACCATCGACCCAACTGTCGTCGATACGGTACAATTCATCACATGGCTTCTCGGTGCGGATATCGAGATTCGAGGATATGAGCTCAAGGAAGATTATAAACGCCTTCTCGCCATACAAAAACCCCTCCAAAAGCAAGTGGAGGGGCAGGGAAAGTTGTTTTAACTATAGAAAGGAGGGGTTCCAGCACTCAGTTTATCGGTGAGCGGTATTGTGCGTTCAGCAACTCTTCAGAGTCATGATATTTTTCATGATGCATCAATTATATTTATAGTTCAACCCATGGGTGATCAGCTTGCTATTGCAACATGACTTACTCATCTATCTCATCCATGCCAAAATATAAGATCCCCTCTTTGTATAGCATTAAGAGACTTCGTTGGAGTTAAATTTCTTAGGTCTGCTGCTACTCTATAAAATGACGGTTTTACAATTCATAAGTCAGAAAGTGACTTACATACGAGATGCGAACAATCAATACCGTACTCAGAATTTCCTCACCAAGTGTATTCAGTTCATAAATACTGCTGAGCCTGACGTATAAGTGAATCTGGAGTTGTTCTTCCCGTGATTTCTGAAGTATCTAGTTTAAAATTTTTAATTTTATCATAATTTCACCATATTGATTTTACTTTATCGACATATAATGGATCGGTCGCATATCATAATTTCCAAATTTCATAAAGGAATTGATCGGGATTATCTTTATAACTAAAGGCACTCTGATATAGAGAAGTTGTCGTAAGAAATTTCCCATAGGCGTCAAATGATTCTTCCATAGAAGTATATCATCGGAAACTCGCAGTTACTTCTATTTCTTTTCCATTTATCATTTCTTTTGTCTTAAACTCTCATCCTGGTCATTTTATTCCGAAATAGTTATTATTTGGAGCACTTTTTCCATAGCCTGTTTCAAGAGTAGCTTGACCATAAGTGACTTGCCAAGGTATACCATAGTCAGTCTCGACTTTTTTAGCCAGTTCAGTTGCTTTTGTTTGGAACTTTTGCTTTTCGATAATATTCCATGGAGAAAAAGCTTCTCCAAGTTGCTCATATTTCTTAGCAGTCTCTATAAACGTATCTTTTGCCTTATTTTCATCATCAAGACTAGAACTTAATGGTATGGATGGGTTTGACTTCTTGAGGTATTCTTCGGATTCAGAAACCTTTGGTATTTCGACCTTATATCAATTATAGACAGCTATATATCACTGTTCATCGTAGTATCCTACTTTATTTCACTGAATACTTCTTTTTCCTACACGGATATTCCCATTTTGATCGATTATTTTTACAACCTTAGTATTCATCGAAAGAAAATCACCTACTCCAATTTTACTTTCAGCACTTTTATTCTTCCCAAAATCTACATAGAGCGTATCTCACTCACGAATCTGTGAATGCTCTACGGGCTCCTCAAATGTATCCCCATCACTATTGGTTGTCCTCTTGTAGAGGAATGATTTTGAGAGAAATTCTCATCGCTTATCTTTCGATACTTCTCTGTCAAGGCGCATAAGATCCGCGGCTGAGATACTATCGAGATTATTCTTTCATTCTACGAGCTTACTCTCTGATATACTCGTGAACTGTTTTGCTCGATTCAATTCCCTACGAAGGGAGAGTATCTGTTCTCTTATTTGTTTCCTCTCTCCTATATCTTTTGCCCTCTCAAGTTCACCTTGAAGCTTGTCGAGTTGAGCCTGTGTATTTCCAGATAAATTTTCTAGAACTCATGATTTTTCCGCATCTTTTCGATAAAATACTGCCATACGTAAAAATTAATATTTGTATTATAATAGATAATTTCTCTCAATAATCAACTTTATTTTGCTTATTTTGAGAGCTCGATGAGTGCGGTATCCTCCGTCTCATAGACGGGGATGATATTCGTGATGCCCACAAGGTCGAGTGTATCACGGACTTCATTCGTGAGGCAACAGAGAGCGAACTTCCCATCCCCATCCTCAGTACGCTGAGCAATATCGGCAATATATCCGATAGATTTACTATTGAGATACGAGAGCTCTGCGAAGTTGAAGAGAGTACGAGACTTGTTGAAATCGCCAATATCTGTGATCACACCAGGAAATGTCGTATCGACATTGGTCTCATCGAGTTCACCATGGAATGAGAAGAGGCGGACACCCGTATTGGTACTAGATTTCTTGACTTCGAGTTGCGTGAGCATAGGACGAATAATTATGAATTATGAGTTACGAATTATGCGTCGAAAGGGAGAAGACCCCGCTAATATACATAATTTTTACCCTGTGAGTATAACAGGTTTTTCTCTCTGATGCAAATTTTCCTTTGCTTTTCAGAGTTTTTCTATAGACTTTTTCCTATGAATAATGCAAAAAAATATCAAAGTATGAGCTTCTGGCAGTCGGAGAGTTGGAAAAATATTCTCAAAACATCATGACAAGCAATTCGTGTCGAGGTTGTAGAATGCTCATGACCCAACATCCTGATGGAATTTCGCTCTATCGGACTCTCCCTCATATGAGCATTCTCACTCTGAGTCAAGATGAGTCAGATAGATAGGAGATGCTTCATCCAAGGCGTCGAGCTCGCTCGAAAATATGGCGCTCTCTTCTGGCACATAGAATACATCGATAACGATGGAAGCGTACCGATAGAAGTCAAGGGAATGGCTCCGTACAAACATTTTCTTGAACCGTATACGCGCATACTCGATCTCACTCTTGCAACTGATACTCTCCTAGCTCAAATGCACGAGAAATGACGGTACAATATTCGGCTCGCGATCAAGCGAGGAGTGATGGTCGAATGGGTTGATGCCACTCGTTCCAATATTGATATCTGGATGCAACTTGTCGAGGATACGACGACTCGGGATAGATTCGCACACAATAGTCGTGCCTATTACGAAGCATTCTTGTCACACAAAGGAATAATAAAACTTGCTTTTGCTTATTATGAATGACGAGTCATCGCCGCGGGGATATTCGTCTATACAGAAGATAGCGCAATATACTACTATGGTGCATCGAGTTCAGATGTCGAGATCCGCAAGCATATGGCTCCATATCTCCTGCAGTGGTTCGCGATCGAGGAAGGGAAGCGTCGAAGGTGCACGCGATATGACTTCCTCGGGATAGCATCTCCAGATTCTCATGATCATCATCTGGCATGAGTCACGACATTCAAGGAGAAATTCGGTGGAACGATAGAAAAACTCGGACCAAAAGTACTCTATGTGATCTCATGGAAATATTGGATATTTCTCCTTGTTCGCAAGATGAAGATCCTTGTCAGGT
>JAYTYQ010000188.1:0-2290 GCA_043742285.1 Candidatus Altimarinota bacterium | reverse complement strand
AATGGGATGAAGTCACTCGCACATTCCTGAGAACCCTATAATCTCAAGAAATATGGACCTGCAATGGTTGAGATTATGCAATCGTTAAGCTCCCTTTGAGAGGAGCTGTCGACGAGGAACGAGGAGACTGAGGATTTTTCGGGAATCAATAACACTGCACTATGAGAGATTTCTAGAATGATAGAGCATCGGGATATTCTCCCTGATTGGATTTCTCAGATTCTTAGATGTACTTCTTCAGATACTGATTTTTCCCAGTATACTATCGTAGCAGATGGTGGAAATGGAGTAGCCTGAATATTTATGTCAGCACTTGCCGAAAGGGCTGGATTTGCACTCATTCCCCTTTTTCTCGAACCTGATGGGAATTTCCCTCACCATCATCCGAATCCTATGCACGAAAAGAATCGACAGGATGCAAAAGATGCCCTCCTCTTTGAGTCAGCCGATGTGGCGTTCATATTCGATGGGGATGCTGATCGGGTCATTCTCCTGGACGAGACAGGTGCACAGATCAATTCCGCTATCATATCGACTATTATCGCTGAGAGTCTCCTCGAGAAGTATCCAGACTCAGCATTCATCGGCAATACGGTGACGTCTCATAATTTTCGAGATTTTGTTCTCGATCACGGTGCCCGATACGTCAGAGAAAAAGTTGGTCATGTCTATATCCGAGAGACGATGATGGCAGATTCTGATATCATATTTGCCTGAGAACATTCAGCACATTATTTCTTTCGTGAGAATTATTTCATGGATTCTGGCATTGTCGCTGCTGTGGTATTTCTGAGTCTCTTAGCTCAGGCAGGGAAAAAAATAAGTGAGTTTACTCAAAAATATCGTCAATATATCACGCTCGAGGAGACGAATTTCGAAGTTGCGAACCCACAATGAGCCATAGAGAAGCTTAGAGAAATATATAAGTATGAAGAGTATGATTTGTTTGATGGCATTACAGTTGAGTATGATGATGGGAGTTGGTGGAACTTCCGTCCGAGTTCCAATGAGCCGCTCCTCAGGTTCAATATGGAAGCAAAAACTCAGGATCGATTTGATGCGCTCTATTGAGAAATAATGGCGCACATTCGCACTTTCGGTAATGCGAGTGAGGAATAGGTTCGCAGATTACAGGATGACGGGGAGCCCAGTATGAAAATGCTCTATTGCTGTTGCGAACTTTGTGAGATGTGCTACAATCTTCTTATGCTCAAAAAAGATGATCTCATCTGAGAGAACGAAGTGTTGAAAAGAAAACTTCAAGTCGCTGAATTCTGGATGCAACGCCAGATCCATGAATCAGTGCGCCATATCGAGTATGAGAAGAATACTAAGGATGCACGCAAAAAATTCGAAAATCTCCTGGAATCAGATCTCATCGAGACTCTTTCTCAGCGGATTGAGAACTATTTTGCATGAAGACTACTCGAAACACCTCTCTATACCGCAGAACGTCTGATGGATAGTGAGATATATTGGATCACACTTCAGAAGCATCCGACGATCGATGCGTTTCCTGTGATTGCCTCGTATCAGAAGATTCTCGATGCGTTTTTCGAAGCGAATATGACGATACCATTTCGTATGCAATATCGAGAAGGCTGATTGCATAATCAGGAAAAATGACTGGAATCTGATATTGCCAATGTAGTGAATCGAGGATATACACTCTCACTTGGTCGATGGTATCAATTTCTGCTCTCGGTTCGATCAGAGAATATTTCCTGAGATATGAGTGAGCTCTTAGTGCATTATCTACAACTCCATGAAAGTGAACTTCTTTCACTCCTTCTTTCTGATGCTTTCTTTCTCAGATTTGAGACACTTATTGAGATGGGAATATTTGGCTCTAAGCGCCATGATAAGAAGGTATCCTATACTGATGCGAAGAAAACCCGAGAGATTCTGGTGGGGAATTATGAGAAGCAATCTTTACTCCAAGTATTATTTGCCTTTTTCCCGAGATAAAATATCATGTTTTCATGATAATCCTTTGACTTGATCCTGGAACAGCGACCGTCTGATATTGACTTCTTGAGAAGGAAGGAAGAGTCATCCGTGTGATTGAATATGGTGTGATCGAGACGAAGGCAGGACTGTCGCTTTCTGAACGTCTCGTACAGATTGGGAATGATCTCACCGAGCTCATCACGACCTATCATCCGATGATCTGTGGAATAGAGCGACTTTTTTTTCTCAGGAATGTGACCAATGGGATCGATGTCGCTCAAGCTCGATGAGTGATGCTTCATACGATTGCGATAGCAGGTATTCCTCTCGTTGAATTCAC
>JAYTYQ010000187.1:0-4646 GCA_043742285.1 Candidatus Altimarinota bacterium | reverse complement strand
GACAATGCTCGTCTTTACTGAGAATGAAGGGTATGTTGATCATACACCCAATGTACACATTTCTTATGGAAAGGCAAGTTTATTCGGGAACTTGTCTACTCTCTTCTATTGGATCACCGGAAATCTTGCGCAGATCACAACCTATCTCGTGATGCAAAAGCAAGGGACAGATTTCCAGGCTATAGAGATCCTCAGAGAAGCAAAGACCTATATCCCAAATGCCCTAAAATTTGATGGATATTACTATACTTCTATTGCTCTTGTTGTTTTTATACTTTTTCTCTCACTCTTTCCATTCATACACGATGATATTGGGAAAATATTCGGAATGCTTTCGACAAATGCGGATTACCAAGTACTCGAGAATATGTTCATTCAATTTGCGGTTATCGGAAGTACAATAGGAGTTGTCTTTGTCGTATTCTCCTACTGGTTCTCGACTCGATACGCCCCGGCAAAGCCTGGATTCGTTCTCGGAAGAAAGTGAAAACTCCATGACTTCATGGAGTGAAAAAATATTACGATAAAAAATTTCTGGAATATACTCGGTAATATGATCGTCGTCACGCTCGTGATATCTTCCGTGGTATGACTTTGGAATAGTTTTTTCAGCGGGATATTCTCGAGCACTCCATCACTGAATACGGGATGAACTCCACCCGAAAATATGGATGATGTCATGAAGTACCTCCCGAGTATCCTCTCTATGATCTCCCCATGACCCCTCGGTGGTGGGATGATTGTATGACTGGTTATCAATATCCTTGTAGGCATATTCAGAAACGGATTTTCCTATACTCTCTATCAGGAACTCTCATCTGAAGTGCCTACCCATCCTCTCATTCAAGATCCAGAGTGAGAAGTGACAAAATCAGTATAATTTTTGTTTGCATTTTTGGATTGGTCAATATACTTCCCATCACGCCGAGGTGGTGGAATGGTAGATGTGCGAAAGTGCGAGTCTCCGCGAAGCGGGATGACACACTGGAGCCATACCCCCGAAGCGAAGCGAGAGGGGTACACGTACAGTTCCTAGGTCCGAAATACTTGCCGAGGTGGTGGAATGGTAGACACGTACGTCTCAGACGCGTATGCCCATAGGGTGTGAGGGTTCAAATCCCTTTCTCGGCACCATAAGTAGTAATTCAAAGGATTTGAATCTGAGTCCAGAGAAGTGACTGAAGTCACTTCGAAGACGAAGAGAGGCGGGTCGCGGCCGGAGGAGCGACCAAATCCCTTTCTCGGCACCATAAGAAATACATACATCAATGGAGAGATGGCAGAGTGGTTGATCGCGCAGCTTTCGAAAAGCTGTTTTCCGAAAGGGAACGGGAGTTCGAATCTCCCTCTCTCCGCCAGCAAAATATCACAAAAACGTCTTGGAGATGAGAATGTGTGCGAGTCCAGATACTTCTGGATGAGCCATCCCCCCGAGTGCGAGTCTCCGCGAAGCGGGACGACATACGAGAGGGGGAAATCTCCCTCTCTCCGCCAGCAATATTATAATAAGTTCTCCCGATTGGCATCTGTTCCGTCATTCTGAGCTTGTGAAGAATCCAAACTTCTAGATTCTTCCTTTGTTAGCATAATAGAAACACCAAGATTATCTTATTGAAGTAAAAGTACTAGAGTATATTTCTCAGAAAATTGGGGAATTTTTTCTGTCAATTTTTCTTTTCCAATTACGAGAAACCTATATACTTCTCTTCATGCAATCCATCTTCTCTCAAAACATCACACCACTCGCATCGCTGCTGCGTCCTGAGTCACTCGATGATCTCGTCGGACAATCACACCTGATCGAAGAAGGGAGACCGATTCGCAAATTCATCGAAGCAGGGAGACTTCCCTCGATCCTCCTCTGGTGACCTCCAGGGTGTGGGAAAACGAGTATTGCCCGTGTGATCGCGAACTCGCTCGATGCCGAGTTCTACCACCTCTCAGCGGTACTCGCGAAGAAGGAAGACGTCGTGAAGATCATCAGCAAAGCACAGAAGAACTTCTCAGAAGGTCGTCAGACCATCCTCTTTCTTGATGAGATCCATCGTTGGATGAAGAGTCAACAGGATGTCCTCCTGCCTTGGGTGGAGAAGGGGATAATCACCCTTATTGGGGCCACGACTGAGAATCCGAGCTTCACCGTCATCAATGCCCTCCTCTCACGATGCCGAACGTATATTCTCGAACCGATCACTCCTGAAGAAGTGGAGAGGTTTCTCCTGAAAAATCTCGGAAAGATACATGAACGGTATCCAAACATCCTATTCGAGACTCCCCGTTGAGAAAGGGGAGAGGGGGGATTTAGTTTCCGAGAGTATAATCCCGATAACAGAGAAAGGGCAAGAAAACTCAGAAATGAAACAACCGAAGCAGAAAAAAAACTTTGGTGATTTCTATGTTCACGAGAAGAAACATGGAATCGTCAGAAGCCAATAGAACATTTTATCGTAGATTTTTATTGTTCAAAATATAATCTCGTCATAGAAGTAGATGGTGCTACTCATAGTACAAAAGAAGAAATAGCATATGATAATCATAGGACAGAAATCCTGGAAAAACTCTGATTACGGGTAATTCATTTTACGAATACAGAGGTATATGCTTCGTATGAATGAGTGTGTGAGGATATCCTCAGAATGGTAGAAACACAAAAGCAAAATCCCCCTAACCCCATTTCTCAAGGGGGAACAATACCCAAGAAACAAGTAGAAGCTCCATTCAAGCTCATCGCGGAACTCGGCGGATGAGATCTCCGGAACACGCTCAATCTCCTCGAAACTGCTTGTATCCTCCAATGAAGCGGGACACTTACACGAGAGATGATTCTTGAAGCTGGGTCGAAGTCACTCATGTATGACCCGGATGGTGAAGAACACTACAATCTCATTTCTGCCATGCACAAGTCTCTCCGAGATTCTGATGGTGATGCCGCGATCTACTGGATCGGACGGATGCTCGCGGGAGGGGAAGATCCACGATATATCACAAGACGGATGATCAACTTCGCGAGTGAAGACGTCTATGATCCTCAGGCAATGATCCTCGCGAATGCGACCTATGATATCTGTGAGAAGATGGGAATGCCAGAGTGTGAGCTCCCACTTCTAAATACTGCCTACTATCTCGCTGATCTTCCGAAAGATAATCGCATCTACATGGCGATGCAGGCAATGCATCAGGATGTACAATCATTCCGAAATCTCGCTGTACCACTCCACTTGAGGAATGCTCCGACCAAACTCATGAAGGAAGCAAAATATGGAAAAGGATATGAGTATGCGCATGATTTCACTGAGAAAAAAAGTGATCAAGAACACTTTCCTGATGAGCTCAGAGGGAGAAAGTATAGGAACAGTGGAGAATAGGGTAAAGAGTATGCAACTTGGTTCATCTCGAATGCATCAACTATTTGAATCCATCGAAAATATCCCAAACTCCACAAGAAAAGTATAAAAATTTGCATTCCTCATTTTTCTCATATAATGCATCTATCGAATGAATTAAGACCTGCCTTACGGCGAGTCTTTTTTTCTCATACATATCCTAACCCCACAAAAAACTATGTTTGACCTTGCTAAGATCGAAGCTGCGATCAACCAAATATCGGCTGAAAAGAAAATTCCCAAAGATAAACTCGTCGAAATCATCGAACACGCGATCAAGACTGCCTACAAGAAGGACTATGCATCGAAGGATGCCAATGTGAATGTGAAGCTCGATATGTCAACGGGCAATATCGAGATCTCGATCGAGAAGACGATCGTTGAAGTAGTCCAAGATGAGGATATCGAGATCTCCTATGAGGAGATTGGTGGAGGAGATTCAGGATTTTCCCTCGGGGATACGGTCGAGATCGACGTCTCTGATGAAGTCCTCTCATCCGAAGGATTTGGCCGTATCGCCTCACAAGCCGCGAAGCAAGTCATCGTCCAGAAGATCCAAGAGACCGAGAAAGAGAAGCTCTATCACCTCTTCAAAGACAAGGAGGATACGATCGTCAATCTCCGTGTCGAACTCGTCGAGAAGAATCGTGTCGTATTCGACTACAATGGGAACCAAGTCATCCTCCCGAAGTCAGAACAGGTCTCGAAGGACAAGTACACTCCTGGACAACGGATGTTCCTCTATGTCCGCAAGGTCGAGATCGATCCAGTGAATGGTCCTCGTGTCGTCCTCTCTCGCAAGGATAAGGAACTCGTCGTGAAGCTCTTCGAGATGAATACCCCTGAACTTGAGGAAGGTACCGTCGAGATCGTATCGATCGCTCGTATGCCAGGTGTGAAGACGAAGATCATCGTCGCATCAGATGAGGAAGATGTCGATCCAGCAGGATGTCTCATCGGACCGAAGGGGATGCGTGTACGTGGGATCGTCGATGAACTCTTCGGGGAGAAGGTCGATATCATCAACTACACAACGGATCAGGTCGAAATGGTTCGCCGAGCGCTCATCCCTGGTACAGTCGAGAAGATTGATATCGATGATGAGAATACGATCATCCGAGCGACAGTGAAAGATGAAGAGAAGGCAAAAGTCCTCGGACGAGGTGGGACGAATATCAACATCGCAGGGGATCTCCTCGGCTACCGTATCTCTCTCACGACGATCGAAGGGAAAGAGGTCGATCCTGCGAAGGAAGGTGAAGG
>JAYTYQ010000186.1:0-1535 GCA_043742285.1 Candidatus Altimarinota bacterium | reverse complement strand
TCACTTCTCCTGAAATGGTTGGCTTTGGATTCTCTTGAATCACTGGGGCAATCACTGGTTTTGGATCACTTATTCGAGCATGTTCTCACGCGACACCATGTACCATGAGTGCCACCCAATTGAACAAGAGCGGACGAGATGCGGAACTCTCGATCTGGATCGTGAAATCAAAACAACTATTGCTGTGATCTTTTTCCAAAAGAGAAATCCTTTCCAATGCTGGACTATCCATTCGAGGCTCCACGGTCGAGGACGCATGAGAGAATGTGTATATTTATCGAAAAAACTCATGTATGTGTGTTTGAATATTTTGTACGCTCACACAACCTAGACTATTTCTCAAAATTTGTCACGGACTTTATATTGCATATATATTTATTTTATTCATTATAAATATACATCTGTGAGGATACATCCTCCATGAGACAAACAACAAAAATCCTTCAAAAATATGAAGGGTTCATTTGAGTCTAGAGCGGAGAATTCCTAGAACTGATCAAAAGGCATGATCGCTGCTGCTGCGAGCGCATTATTCGTCACAGCGAGAAGAGAGAGAAGAAGGAGTGTATAGGGACGTACATTGTACTTCTTCTGAAACTGAACGATCTGTTTCATCATAAGAATAAAGATTATGGATAAACGTAAGAATATCCTATCATATATTTTTTTGAATTGCAAATATGTGAGAATTGAGCTCTACGAAAACACTTCGTATCTATCCTTTCGACCGACATTTACATGTATCTATGGCGGATGCAGTGGAGACATCTTGCTCTATTTCTCTACTTCTTCGAGAAAATATAGAGAATTCTCTCCTTTCCTGCGAGTGAGTATTCGAGTTCTCACTCGAGCTGAAGATGGAGTTTTTTAGTGATTTTCCCGATCTCATTTTTCTCAACTTCTGAGGGCATTTTGTAGAGGATAACTTTGCCATGTGGCGCAAGGAATGGCACTGACCAACTGAGAATCTCTGACATATACGCCGTTGCTCGTGAGACGACGATATCATACTGATGCGCATGATTGGGATCTTTCGCGAGGACTTCTGCTCGTTCTTGGATTGCAGTAATCCCATGCAAATCAAGATGTTCGACGAAATAATTCATCGCCTTCACTTTCTTTCCTACTGAATCAAGGAGTGTCACTTGGAGCTCTCGCATGACGAGCTTGAGTGGAATTCCAGGGAATCCTCACCCAGAACCGATATCGAGAAGCTTGATCTTATTTTGTCATTCTGAGTGCAACGAAGAATCTGTTTCTGTATGTATGATTCCTCATCTATAATCCATGATTACCTCAGCAGCATACAGTGAATCCACGAAGTGTTTCTCCACAATCCCTTCTTCATCACGAATAGCTGAGAGATTGGTATGAGTATTGTATTCTATGAAAAGCGTGAGGAACTTCTCGAACATGATGAGCTCTTCACTTGAGAGTTCGAAATGATGATTTCTAAAGATGTCTGCATTCATGTGCATAAAATATGCATTTCTGAGAAAAAATCCACAATAAAAATGCTTGATATTTGCAATTCA
>JAYTYQ010000185.1:0-1997 GCA_043742285.1 Candidatus Altimarinota bacterium | reverse complement strand
ACTAAACCTAGAAAACTTGCGCTCATTTTTGAGCTTCTTTTCAAGACGCATATCAAGAAATAGGAGACCTACAGCCACACAAAAAGTTACATTAAGTCTGTTTTTCTCATCATTTCCGCTATCATACGCCTATGACAGAACTCCAAGAATTCGCGAAAAAACATAAAGCCCTATTCTGGGACGTATCAGAAAAAACTATCGAGAAGATGGATGATACTGCCATCGTAGAGAGATTCTTCTGTTATGGTAGCTGGGAAGACTACAAACAGATCGAGGAATATGTGACAAAAGCACGGGCAAAAGAAATATTTATAAGTCGTGGCTATATGCCACGGACCAACCTCCGAGAAGAAACCATCAATCTCTTCACCCACTACTTCCATGTCACACCTCCATCCGAGCGTACTCTCTCCTGAGCAATCTAATCTCCTCTCCTCACTTCTGAAAGAAGCTCGAAAAAGCGATCGAGGATTAGCCTCTTCTTCTGTTTCTATTCCTAATTGAACTATTGTTTTATTGATCCATTGACTCTATGCCTTACCCAATATCATACTACGAGCATCTCATCCAAGAAAAAGTAAAAAATACTTCTTTTAGAGATTTCATAAAGCATATTGCTGGATGGTATCCTGTGAATTTCTATAAAAGAAATGAAGGTATCTCTGTCTTCCCTGATACGTCGAGATCACCTTATATTGTTTCTCCGAAAGATTTTTCTGAAATCTCCAGTGAGTTTATGCACTATGGAATAGGATATGATTTCAATACTTCCTTTTTCGAAAACTATAACAAGCTCTTTAGAAAAGTGCCATTTTCATCTTTACGACAATTCCCTATTGTCGAGAATTCAGACTATACCGATTCATCAGGCTGGGGGACACATAACTGCTATCTCGATATCGGACTCTATGATGTCGAAAATGTTCTCTATTCATTTGAAGTCAAGGAAAACTGTCGAAATATATACAACAGCGTGATGGTATGGAATAATTGTGAAAACATCTATCAGTCAAATTGTATAGTTCGTTCGAGCTTTGTCTTCTACTCTCGATTTATCCTCGATAGTAGCAATATTTGGTTCTCGACGAACCTCGTCGGATGTCATGACTGTATCTACTGCGATCATCTTACGAATGCATCGTACTATATCAAGAATAAACAATATACCAAAGAGCAATTCGAAGATATAAAGACGAAAATGATGGTGGATCAAAAGTGATATGAGAAATACTACCTTTCTCTCTCTCCTGAGGGAGAAAACCTTGTAAGTACCAATACTTCAGGAACCTACACTACCAATTCAAGCAATGTCCAAGATGGTTATTATTCCTATAACATTACTGATGGGAAAAACATACTTCTCGTCTGATCTATAGGATGAAATCAACATATGTATAATGTGATTTCTGCGGGTTCACCTTTTTTCGATCATGGGTATAACGTGATAAATTCTTGATGAGGTAATCATGTATATTGTTCGGATTTTATTGTAGGATCTCATATTTATTATTCATCGTATTTAGAAAACTGTAGTTTTTGCATTGGGTGTATCTGACTGAAAAATAAATCCTACTGTATTCTCAATAAACAATATGAAAAAGAGGAATGGGGAGTACTTGCAGAGAAAATATTTGCGACGATGGAATCTGATGGTACTCTCGGAGACTTCTTCCCTGCTTCGATGAATCCCTTCTATTTCAATGATACTGCAGCATATATCATCGATGAAACTTTTACGAAAGAAGAGATACTGGGTGATTGATACCTCTGGAGAGAAGATCCTATACAAGTAGATATTCCAAATGATGTTATAACTATAAAAAATACGGATCTTGAACGATTTGAGTCATATGATTCTGATTGAGCCTGGTATATCGATCCTAAAATTTTAGAGTGTATCATCTCTGATGAGAAGTGAAATTATTACCGTATTGTTCAGATGGAGTACGATTTTCTTATGAAATATGCTCTCCCTCTTCCCCGAAGACACTGGCTCG
>JAYTYQ010000184.1:0-3482 GCA_043742285.1 Candidatus Altimarinota bacterium | reverse complement strand
CCTCACATGCGTTCGAATCTCGCTATCTGATTCTTCACGATATTGCTCATTGGATATACTATATTCATCTCCTATAGATATTCTCAGATGCCACTCTATAGTCCACGTTCTTCGGATTCACTCATATACTGTGAATGAGTGACCTTTACAGGATCACATTTTGACTGGGATTGTATCAAGAGATGAGTCCGTATCATTCTCGAAACTCAGTCTACGGCGGACTTTATGGACTCTCTCACGAATCCTCACAGTCTCGAAGGGATCAGTGGGAATTGTCACTCGATCGCTCACTTCATCGGCATGGAGACCTTCCGGACGTCAACATCAATCGAAGACGCTATGATGAAATGCACCAATAGTTGTGGCAGTGGATGCATCCATGGTATTATCGCTGGGGCTGTCCTCAAAGATCTCGGTGAGACATATTCATCAGAAGATATCGAACATGCCGATATCGCTACGATCAGGAAAATCGGAAAGAAATACTGCAAGAGTAGTGATCCTATGTGTCATGCGATGGGACATATCCTCTCAATGTCCGATCCGAGTTATACAGGTGCACTCGATAGCTGTGAAACCATTGCTGATTCTGGATCAACTCGAGAATCGTGTTACCAAGGAGTATTCATGCAGAGTGTCTGATGAGAGAAGGAGTGACTCTTTCCCGGTAAAGGAATGAGAAAAAAATCAGTAGATGACTATGCGTATCCCTGTTCTCTCGTAGATCCTGCTCAACTGCATGCCTGTTTCCACTATCTCCCACTCCTACAGAGTGAGCTCTTCCGGGCAAACAACATTCGATCTCTTGTTGAGCGCTATAAGATATCGGAGCATGTCTGTGAGTCATTCTCTCTTTCAGGACGCTCTGACTGCTTTCTAGGAATAGGATTTTTTGTGAACAATGAGGTATTTCCTGAGGATTTTCCTATCGATATACCCGCTCGTTGTGCGACACTCGGAATAGGATCAGATCAGAATAGCTGCGATCGTGGAATCATGGATCAATATATGTATCGAAAAGAGTATACCCAAATGCTCTCATATTGTCATATACTCAGTAATGCACCACGAAAAATATCGTGCTATGATAGTCTATTTGAATCCATAGAATCAGGGGCTCCTCAGGCAGATATCGAAGCCATATGTACGCTTGGTGAGATGACTGAATGCCGAGAACAATATCACCGATATCAGAAACCTTCTTCATAAAAGAGAAAACTGCTATTATAGCAGTTTTCTGATATCACGAGAGATGTACACCGAATAGACTAGACCTGAATAATCTCCGAGAGGACCCAATCGAACTCTCACTTCGTCACTTCCGTTCCACAGTAGTCGCACTTTCCGATGGCGTTGATCTTCAGAACCGCTCAACAGTTCGGGCATTTATCGGCGAATACTCCGCTCTCAGATTCTTTGGTGAGTACTGTATTCGACCGCATCCATATCCAGACTTCTTTCCAGTGCTCGAGTTCTCCATCCTTATGTACTTCAGATATTGATCCGTCATCCGCATCGACTACAGTATCGACACACGATGCATTGATGAGAGTTTTCATAGAGATATATTTCTCATCGGTCGTGATGTCGAGGATATCGACTCGATCGAGAGAGAGTCGTTCGAGAACATTATGTTGATGTTTCGCAAGATAAGGCTCGAGCTGAAGTGTGAATCTTCGCATAATGCCATCCGAGATAAATGCTCGTGCGGAACTCATATCTCAGGCACACCATGCATTCTGGATTTTGAAGAATCCAACATTGACGAGTTCTTTGAATCGTTGTTCTGTCCAGTTTGGATCTTTCGTATGAACAAACTGGATTTTTTCCGATACATCGGCAGCTACTTCTCCTTCTCAAGAGGAATTCCCTTCATCATTCACATCAAATGATTTTCCACTTTTTGGAAAAAATGATTTTCAAAAAACTATTTTTCGGATTCAACCATATCCAAATGCTGATAAGAATGCTCATAATAATATATAAAGTATTATATTTTCTTCGCTATTGCAACTCGCTATTGCTGTCTGATTCCCAGCATATCGTACTTCACAAGGAATACTTGGAGTCGATGAGTGGTAACTGGATCCGCCACCTCAGCCTCCTCCTCAGCCCCATCATCACCCACCGCCTCATCATCAACCGCCCCCACCACCAGCACGGGCAAGGACAAAGAGCGGAATTGATATGATCAATAGAAATAGAAATGCTTTATATTTATTGTGCATGGTATAGTATAATAGAATTAGAGAGTGTTGATAATTTCTATTTTTTTCTTCTCGAATTCTTCTTGACTGATGAGTGATTGATCGAGGAGGGACTTGAGCTTCATCAGTCGTGCTTCTGCAGTATCTTGTACCTGCGTATTCATCATTCCTCAGAGTGACTGTCCAGCATTGATTCCCATGAACATTCATGCAGCTCCTCATTCATTCTTCGCGGCATCTCGGAGAGCACTGAGCTTCTGCAGATCAGCATATGAGAGTCCTGCTTTCTCTGCAGCGATAGACTCTGCCTGGATATCTGCAATAGTTCTAATACGAGCCTGCGTATCTTCATCGAAGTCGGTATTCTCGATACGGAAGTCCATGAGCTCGAGCCCAAAAGGCGAAAAATCATCCTTGGCAGCGATCTTCACCAGATCTGAGAGTTCCATCCGATACGCATCGATCTGATTGTATCCTTTTCCTGCTGTCGCAAAAGCATCTGTAAGAGGTGCTATGATACGATCACTCACGACCAAGCGAAGTGACTCCATCGTGACGGATTCTTGAGTTCCAAGATAGTTCACGAAGAGGTTCGAAAAATCAGAAATCCGGAATGAGAAATTCCCAAATGCACGCATCCCAACAGGAAACTGATAGACGGGATCGATATACTTCACTGGGGACTTGGTTCACCACTTCTGATCGGTGATGATGGTCGTCTTGAAGAAATAAATTCCCACCTTGTTCTCACTTTCGAATGCCTGCATGATCTTCGAAAGCGTGGTAATAAATGGGATATTATCCGTCGCCATATCATACGTACCAGGCTCGATCTGGATATCTTGCACCTTCCCTTGGTAGACAATCACCACTCCTTGTCCAGGATTGACGATGAGCTTTGATGCATTTTTGATCTCATCTCCTCGATCAGTATAACGATAGACGAGTATGGATGGATCTGGATTATCCCACTGTATGACGGATCGGAGTTGGTTTTTGATACCAGAGAATGAATCAAGTAGTCCCATAAGTGAGAAGAAAAAGAATAAAACAATAGTACTATATTCCAACTGTGTAGAAAATGCAAAAATCTCCCTGTGAAAACAAGAAGATTTTTGAGCGGATATGTATACGAGCGTTCATTATTTCCCTATCACTATCGATCGTCACGCAGTGCGACCGAATACTTCTGGATGATAGAACTCAGATACTCGTGATGGGCGTAGTTCATACGTACCACTATGAGTCGGACGGAAAATATAGTTGAATGTATAG
>JAYTYQ010000183.1:0-1652 GCA_043742285.1 Candidatus Altimarinota bacterium | reverse complement strand
AGAAACACCGATCACTTCATGACTATGATCTATCTCAAGCTTTGAGACTTTCCTATTTGTCAAGCGAGATAGCTACCAAAGGGAAATGCGGAAGAGCCACATTTTCTCATGGGGGATATGGGCACTCACGACAGGAATTGCATTTTTTGCCCAAGTGGCAGGATGATGAGGGTGGGGAAGTGCACAGGGTGGTATCACCGCTTTTGTCTGTCTTTTTGTCACATTTCTTGCGATCAAATACTGAAGCATGAAGATCGATCGTATGGACTTTCTTTCTCTTTTATTGCTATTATTTTCTGGAGGATTACTGAGAATCCATTTTATGCTTCATTCTTTGCGATGCTTGCTGACGCAATCGGATATATCCCCACATTTCGAAAAGTCTGGGAAAAGCCAAAAAGCGAACCAGCAGACTACTATTTGCTCATGAATCTGAAACACGGGCTTTCCCTCATGTCACTTTCGGTCTATTCATGGACGACGATGGTATTTTCTGGATCGGTGATTGTGATCAATTTCCTGCTAATCTTTATCCAGAAAATCCGTAAAAAATAACTATGTCAAGGAAATCTCTCAGTATCTTCTCACTCAATGCTGAGTATGGAAAATATAGTCCTACGCTCATTCCATACATCGAGAGTATTTCAGGGAACTTTGATGTATTTTGTCTTCAAGAAGTTCCAAGAGCCGCAAAAAATACACTATGTTTCGAAGAGGGATTCGATGCAGACTTCTATCAAAAACTTGAAGGCGCACTCCCTGAGTTTATAGGATACTACTGAGAATATGTCAAAGAAAGTTTCGGAATTGTCACTTTTGTGAAAAAGGGATTGAAACAAAAATATAAGTGAGAAGAATACATGTTCGGATTTACAGATATCCCCTTTCTCGATACAGGCCGATGGAATAATTCGACAAAATGTATGTGTGTGAAAGTCGAAGGAGTCGATATCGTGAATCTTCATGGTGCTTGGCAACCAAAATCCAAGAAGCAAGATACTCCAGAGAGACTGCGACAATCAAAGATTATCCGAAAATTCACTCGATGACGAGAGCACAAGACAGTGCTCATTTGAGATTTCAATCTCATGCCTGATACTGAGTCTATAAAAATTCTCGAAGAAAAATATGATAATCTGATCACAAAATTTGGTATAAAAAATACTCGTACAGCTGTCTATGATGATGCGAGTCTTCCTTTTGCAGAGTATGCTTTTGTATGAGAAAATCTTCAGGTACAAGATTTTTCGGTATCACTTGAGCCTATATTTTCTGATCATGGATTTATGGAACTTTCCATTCAGAAAAAGTAGTTATTTCATTTGCTTCTCGTGTTCGAGGAGCCATATTTTCCGCTCGATCCCACCACCGTATCATACGAGATTTCCATCGGCACCGATCACTCGATGACAAGGGATGATGATGACGATAGGGTTTTTATTGTTGGCTCCACCGATTGCGCGCACCGCTTTCGGATTGCCTGCGAGCAGCGCCTCTTCTTTGTAGCTTCGAGTTTCTCAGTATGGGATTTTCTCAAGTGCTTTCCAGGCTTTTTGCTGAAATTCGGTTCATTCTGGTGCGAGTGGTATGGTGAAGTCTTTCCTCTTTCATGAGAAATATTCGGAGAGTTCTTTGCTCGTTTGGATGAGTAG
>JAYTYQ010000182.1:0-1499 GCA_043742285.1 Candidatus Altimarinota bacterium | reverse complement strand
TTTCCTTATTTCTTCTCACATTCGAGTCGACCGATGACATTACCATCGACAGAAATGACTCGAATGATAATCTTTCCGAGTGTTCCTGCGAAGGAGATTTCAGCATCGATCTTGGGGAATTCTTCAGTCTCTGCCATGACCACATATGAGAGAGGTTCACCGAGATATTCATCAGGAATACCGTATTCTTCTGAAGATATATCATATTCTTCGAGAATGTCATCCATGAGCACAGTTCCTACAGCTTCGATTTTCCCATCCTTCCCCCTTTTGAGGTATATTTCTTCTTTATCCTTCTCATCTTTGATATCTCCAAAGACTTCTTCTAGGACATCTTCCATAGTGACGACTCCTGCTGTTCAGCCATGTTCATCGACGACGAGTGCGATATGACGACGAGACTTCTGGAACTTCTCGAAGAGCCCATCGAGAGGTTGGGAGAGGGGTACCTTCATTATTTTTTCGAGATTGAGGTCGCGCAGATGGGCATGACCATGTTTTTCTCTCTGGAGCTTGAAGGCTTCTCGAAAGGTGATCACATAATCAATATCATCCGAACTCTCTCCACAGATGGGGAGACGTGAATGAGATGAATTCATCAGGATCTCACAAGTCTGATCCACTGTCATATCGAGGTCTACGAATTCGACATGTACTCGGGGAGTCATGACAGAATCTGCCGTCGTATCGGGAAGCGTAAGGAGATTCTTGATCTGACGACGTTCATCGGCTTCGACCGCACCACCTTCATGTGACATATCGATGAAGGCATCAAGTTCTTCTCCACTGATTTTCTTGGTGTGTATTTCGAGTGGTTTTCCGGAAATCTTGGAGATACCCCACATGAATCCTTCTACCAAATAAGTAATCGGACGAAATAGGAAAAAAATTCAGCGATAAAATGGTGCAATAAAAAGAGCAATCTGCTCTGGAATGGTAATTCCAATAATTTTTGGCGCAATTTCTCACAGAAAGAGGATGGCAAGACTCGAGAGTGTCTCCACTACTGCAATCACTTGCTTCTCAGGATGGAGAGATCCATCAGCCAAATGTACTGCAAGAAATGTCGCAATAGCAGAAGCACCCACTGTCGCAAGAGTCGTTCCGATGAGGTTGGTCACGAGGAGCGCTTCTCATCTTTTTCGAAGAATTGCGAGGGATTGGGCTCAGAATCGTTTCTGTTTGAGAAATGCTTGAATTTTGTGTTCACTGATTGAGAGGAGTGGGAACTCTGTCCCTGCAAAGAAGGCGAGAAGGAGAAGAAGTGAACAGAAGGTAATCAACAAGGGAATAGTATCCAATTGAGAAGACATTAAGAACTAAAGATACTCGTACATATTGCTGGAACGGTGGTTTTTAATTTTTCTGAAAGTGGTGCCCCCGACAAGAATCGAACTTGTGTCTAAGCCTTAGGAGTGCCTTGTTCTTCCACTAAACTACGGGGACAAGATGAATGAGCAATTACAAATGAACTATTAAAAATGTTTGAGCAATGGAGG
>JAYTYQ010000181.1:0-4327 GCA_043742285.1 Candidatus Altimarinota bacterium | reverse complement strand
GGGATATAGGTAAAATGTGTTGGTCTTATTCCCTTGCTTTCCTCACTACAATCATATAAACTCATGATGAGATAGATTTGTTTCTATCTCATCATTTTTTAACCCTTATTTTCCTATGTTTTTCTCAAAAAAAACAGTGTCCAAAATGTTCAAAAAATAGACTCAGTAAATATGGAAACTCTCGATGAAAACAGAGATATAGGTGTCTATCTTGTCTTGCTATATTTATACCCAAAGATATGGATTGGATTCTCTCTGCACAGAGAGAATATATCCTGAGAAGAACTCCTTATAGCACACTCAGTGATGACTATAGTCTCTCAGTGAAGACACTCCAAAAATACATCACTCAGACTCCCATAGTAACAGGAGAGCTCCCTCGATTTCCTCCTGAGATATACTTCTCATGTATTATCGATGCCACATATTTCTCGAGTCGTAGCGATGGTCTTGCACTGATACGTACCAATACAGGATATAACCTGAATTCGCGCTTTATCTCTTCTGAATCTCAGGAGAGCATGAGTCTTCTCATGAATGACTTCACGAGTGCTGGATATCCACTCCACACGCAATCATTTACAGTTGATGGCAGGAGACTTATGATCAGACTTCTTGTGATCAGACTTCTTGAGAAGAGATATCCAGACATACCTATCCAAATGTGTCTCTTTCACATGAAGGCGATCATACGGAGATATACAACCATGAGACCAAAGACGAGACTATGAAAAGCACTCCTCATACTCAAAGCATGTCTTGGGATAGTGAATGAAAAGATGTTCATACGTTTACTTACGAGTATTGAGTGATTGTATGCAGACTTCCTCGTTGAGAAGAATACACAAGGAAAATACGAGCATAAGTGACTGCGTACCGTCATGCGAAGCATACGCTACTATCTCCCATATCTCTATACGTATGAGAGACAATTACGCATGCATTCTGATCGAAGGATCCCACGTACCACCTGAGAATGTGATGGGTACTTTAGACACCTGAAAGACTACTTCAGAGTTCATAGCGGAATGAGACAAAAGAACCGTAATAATTTCATTATCTTTCTCCTCGAAGAGCAGAACAGGAAGGTCCAGGATGGCATATAAAACCAACACATTTTACCGATCTCCTAAATACCAACACATTTTACCTATATCCCGAAAAATCTCCTCGAGATACATCACTCGAAGTGACCAGAGAAATATCCACTCACTCCAAAATGACTTTCTCAAGCAGCAGATCTATGTATTCTCCTTTCACAGAAAAGTATAGATGACATCTATACTTCGCCATTTATACGGTGTATCCAGACAGTAGCAGGACTTGCTGAGAGTAGATGAATAGATACCATCATCGATGAGCGTATCACGGAGCTCGACGTAGGAGATCTCGATGAGACACCATGGAAATTATCTTGGACACCAGAGCGTAGGTTCACAGATAAGCGACTTGGAAACACAGGAGAATCACTTATCCAGTGTCGTGATCGGGTATGGAGTTTTCTAGGTGAGATGAAGATAAAACATACCGGTCAAAATATCGTAGTATGTACCCATGGAGAGCCATGATTATTCGCAAAGCAATATTTTCTCTGATTCGACTATGATAATCCTACCGAACGAGACAGTCAATATCCAGCAAAGGATGGATACGATGAAATTGTGATTGACAATAATTGAAAAATAATGATAATAGAATCATTCGGTAAAAATACTATTTAACTATTTTTTTATGAACACTAGACATCAATCAAATCAACCTTCTCAGGTAGTTTCGGTATCACCTCACTCACTCTGTAGGAGTGAGATTATGCTCCTTGTTGAGAGATACAGAAATCTCTATTTTGAGACTATATATATTCTTGAGATAGCTGGAGTGTCTCCCTTTGATACACACATGATGGTCAATCCTTATACGAAAGAACGAGATAACGAAAACTTCTCGAACGTGTGACGTCACTGTGTGGCAGTTGCGAACTTCGCAGAGCAGCTTGCTCAGAAGTGTAGAGAATGATGACTTATAAATGAATCAGAGAAGGTAGAAATAATAAAAGCCGCACTCCTTCATGATGGAGATAAGAGACTCGAACTCATGCGCAAAAAAGCTAGAAGTGAGTGATTAGATGTAGATCCATATGGCGAAGCTGGATATGCGACTATAGAAAAAATATTTTCAGATGCTTCAGTCGATCCAAAGACTCTCAAAACTATCAAAACTATGTGATGACTTACGGGTCATAATAGCCTGAAGCAGTTCATAATTCTCGGAACAGATGGGAATTTGACCTTGAATCTTGAGAGATCACTTGCTGATATGATAATACATATTGCTGATGATTCTACATATTCCTCACCATGAAGTGAAGAGGAGGTGACTTCGTATGTTCCGTTTCTCGAGAGAGCTCGACGTTCAGAATTTGAGAAGAAATATGCATTTCTTTGGAAAGAGTGACTTGAATTTTGAACTGACGGCATCACTCATATAAAGCAAGATGAAAATATCGAAAATACAAATACAAGAAAGTCATATTACGATCTCCAAGCCTTAGTATATACTATGATCTGCGCGCACCTACAGAAAGCTATAGATCCGAATAGTACAAAAAAACCAGAAGAATTCATAGTGTGAGTCATCATAAAAAATACTGTAGCGAATCAATCTGATTCTACTCGATTAGGCGTGCAAGAGGTATTATAGTATTTTAACTTGATTGTTATTCCGTGATTGTCACAAAATCTTGTTATCTAGATGCTGAAACAAGTTCAGCATGACAAGAACTATTTTGGTCCTATTCAACTGAGTTCACTATAAAGCTCTAATATTGATCGAAAGAATATTTTATTTCATACTCCCAAAATATTTTGGGAGTATTTTTATGTGACAAAATACAAAATTTAAATAGAATCTTTTTGATTTATAGTGCATAACTGTTTTCTATGCAAAAAGACTCAAAAATCTACATAGCTGGACATAGATGACTCGTCGGTTCGGCTCTCATGAGAAACCTCGAGAAACAATGATACACGAACCTGATGTATCGCACGCATGACGAGCTCGACCTCACAGACTCATGAGCAGTAGAGGTATTTTTTCAGAAGGAGAAGCCAGAGTATGTCTTCCTTGCAGCAGCGAAGGTATGAGGGATCGTCGCGAATAATACGTATCCAGTAGAATTCCTCCTCACGAATCTCAAAATACAAAACAATGTCATAGAATCTGCTCATAAGAATAGCGTCAAAAAACTTCTCTTCCTCGGTTCGAGCTGTATATATCCGAAGCTTGCCCCACAACCTATTAAGGAAGAGTATCTTCTCACTGGAACTCTCGAGCCGACGAATGACGCGTATGCACTTGCGAAGATCACAGGGATCAAGCTCTGCCAGAGCTATAATCGTCAGTTTGGTACAGAATTCATCGCCTGTATGCCGACGAATCTCTACGGTCCACATGATAACTTCGACCTCGAGAAGTCTCATGTCATGCCAGCAATGATTCGAAAGTTTCATGAAGCAAAGATATGAAATCTCCCTTATGTGACTCTCTGGGGTGATGGAACTCCCTATCGAGAATTTCTCTACTCTGATGATATGGCAAGAGGTTGTATACATTTGATGCAAAATTTTTCTCCTACCAAAGAGCAAAATGAGAGTTGAGATATATTTTTTAACCTCTGAACAGGGAAGGATATAACAATTCGAGATCTTGCTAATATGATTCAGGGTATTGTCGGATTTGAATGAGAGATAATCTGGGACACGACTCGTCCGAATGGTACACCACGGAAGCTCCTCGATGTGAGTCGTATAGAATCGACTGGATGGAAATATGAGATATGACTAGAAGAGGGTATCAGGATGGCATATGAATGGTTTCTGAGAAAGGATTAATGCAATGAAAGTGAAACTTTTTTATTGATAAATTTAGTACAATACTATACAATAGTATTGTACTTTTTCTATTCACCCATTTCACATGCACATATGAATCTTCCATCTGTTCCATCATTAAGCGAATCTAGCGAATGATGTAATATTTCCAATATGGTACTATTTACATGTATTCTCTATAAGTCTGATACTCCTGAATGAAAAATTCGTTTTCCTCTTTTTCTCGAGATGTTACGTAATGCAAAAAGTATAGGACTCAGTGTCGTGGTAGTGGATGATAGTAGTGGCGGCGGTACGAGTCCTGACTACTTAGAGCAATTAAGGGAATTCGATAATCTTACTATAGTAGACAAGTTCCCGAATAAACTTGCCTTTCCATAAGAAATGTGTACATTGGGTGTATGATCAACATACCCTTCATTCTCAGTAAAGACGAGCAT
>JAYTYQ010000180.1:0-1699 GCA_043742285.1 Candidatus Altimarinota bacterium | reverse complement strand
GCTTCATCGGGATGGCTATCACCTCGGTGATCATAGGATTCTCAGGAGCCTTCATATCACTCCTCCTCTCTCGATGGTCGGCTAAGAAGCTCTACAATATCGTCCTTATCGATCAATCCAATCTCCAACAAGCATCCAAAAAAGAACAAGCAGTCTATGCTCTCGTTCAGAGGATCGCTATGCAACATACTATCACTCTACCAGAAGTCGGTGTCTATGTGAGCACTGATCCAAATGCTTTTGCCACGGGTCGAAGTAAAAATGCCAGTCTTGTCGCTGTCTCAAGCAGACTTCTCGAAGAGTGTTCTCAGGATGAGATTGATGGCATCATTGCGCATGAAATGACCCATATTCTCAATGGTGATATGGTGACAATGACATTGCTTCAGTGAGTGCTCAATACCTTTGTTGTGTTCTTCTCTCGACTTCTCGCACGTATCATCGATGAGGCAACGGATGGTAAGCTCGGATGGATCTGATATCAGGCAGTTAATCTCTTGCTTCAGATAATTCTCGGAATTGGAGCCACTCTGATCGCTATGAAGTTCTCTCGATATCGTGAGTACCGTGCTGATCTCGGATCTGCTCATGCTGTCGGAAAGGCAAAAATGATTGCGGCTCTCAGGCGCCTTCAAAAACTCTATCCCGAGACAGTACAAGCGGGAACTACTAATACAATGTCCGCCTTTCAGATATCTTCAGGTGAGAAGCTCAGTCTCTTTGCATCTCACCCATCCCTCGAGAGTCGTATACAGTCACTCGAATCGAACTATCAACTTCCATAAATTCTTTCTGCTTTGTTTCTGAGAGGTTTTCCAGCTCCAATATCAGTAGAAGGTTCAATATTTCTAGCTTTCTCCTTATGTCGAGTCGAGACACGATGTGTGAGCGTTGCGATGGTCTGTGTTGCCGAGTGTATGATATATTCGATCAGATCACGGGGAAGCTCGTGAAAAGAGCTGGAGAGAAATGTGGATATCTCGATTTGGTCAATCGATGCCGTATTCATACCACTCGAGATAAACATGCATGATATCGTGATTCGTGTGAAATCTATGATTGTATGGAGGGCTGACCGATCGTGACGACATTTGGTCGGCGTATTTCTGAATCCTTCCCGAGCAAGTTCGCAATCATCTCTTCCCTTCTCGAAGTCATCCGCATTAGAATAATGGAGACTCCAGAAAAACGAGATGAGATCCTTCTCTTCGTTGCTCGTGAACTCAATGCCCTTGTTGTCGATCAATCCACACTGCTCCTCTCGGTGAAGGTACTGAGAGTGAAGATAGAGCGAAGTATTTTCTAGGCATTATACCTTCGTCAATATCTCGTATCCTGTCTCAGTCACGAGGATCGTGTGTTCCCATTGAGCTGAGAGCGATCCATCCTTCGTGCGCACCGTCCAATTATCCTTATCGAGTTTTGTGGCATATTTTCCACTATTGATCATCGGTTCAATCGTGAATATCATCCCCGCTTGCATCTTCGGGCCACTATTGAGTTCCGCCTTGTGATAGACATAGGGTTCTTCATGGAATTGTACTCAGACGCCGTGTCCTGTATAGTCACGAACAACCGAACATCACTCGGATTCGGCATATTTCGCGATCTCGTAGCCGATATTCCCGAAAAAATTCCCTGGCTTCACTTGATCGATCCCGATCTCCCACGACCTCTTCGCGACAGCGATGATATGTCG
>JAYTYQ010000179.1:0-2380 GCA_043742285.1 Candidatus Altimarinota bacterium | reverse complement strand
TATCAGATGAAGGATGAGTCGGGGAAGGTCATCTATGTTGGGAAGGCGAAGCATCTGAAGAATCGAGTCAAGTCATATTTCGATCGTACCAGTGAACTCACTGCTGCGAAGAAGCAGATGGTAGCACGAATACGAGATATCGAGATCATTATCTGTGCGACTGAGGTCGAGGCACTTGTTCTGGAGACCAATCTCATCAAGCATCTCACGCCGAAGTACAATATCCTCATGAAGGATGACAAGAATCTTGCCTATATCAAGATCACCAACTCTCCAGTTCCAGAGCTCATCAAGACTCGTCAGAAGTTCAAGGATGGAGGAGAATATTTCGGTCCCTATGTCTCATGAGTCGAGCAATCGGTTCGCGCGCTTCGCCGAATATTCAAGATCAGGAATTGTCGGATGAAGTTCTCGGCTATCCCCTTGAGAAAGGGGGATCCCGCGAAGCGGGAGGGGGATTGGGATATCTGAATTTCCCAAAGCCAATCCTCAGTCCTCGCAGGCTCGGACAGCTCCTTTCTCAAGGAGCTCCGTATCACCGATACAGCCTGAAAGACTATTCCCTGTATGGATTATTATATCTGACTCTGTCCAGCACCGTGTATGCTTGAACGGGATAAGATGGACAACCATACAGCACATATCCAATCTGCTCGAGAGTTCCTCTTGGGAAAAACGATGAATGTCGTACAATTGATGGAAGAGGAGATGCGCGAGAAGGCGAAGCATCTTCTCTTCGAAGATGCTGCAAAAATCAAAGTGACGATAGAGTCCCTCAAATGACTCTCAGAAAAACAAAAGGTGCGAGATATTGTCGAGGGAAATATCGATGTATTTCTCATATATGAAAAGTATGATAAAACATACATAGCACTCACACAGGTTCGATCGAGTCAAGTAATAGGAGTATTTCGTCATGAAGTATCACTCGGGGCAGATGACCAACGAGATCTCATGACACTTTTCCTCACCAAACAGTATATCGATAGGACAGATCTTCCTGATTTACTTTTGACGATTCAGCCTCTTGAAGATGAGTCATTTTGCATTTTTCTCAAAGAATGGAAAATACTCCATGAACTCCCTCAGGTTGGGCCAAAAAATGACCTCATCAAATTCACACTGAATCAACTCCGTGAGTACGCTTACAAACGAGAGATGGCGAGTCTCGAAAATAAAACCCTCACACGTGAGCATATGGTTCACGTTCTCGAGCGTCTCTGATACAATATTCCGAAGAACGAAGTGATTGTATTCGAATGTTATGATATCTCCCACACTGATGGACACTTCACCTATGCATCGCGGGTGGTGATCGTCAATGGAAAAGCTGAGACGAGTCGTTACAAGAAATACAAAATCAAAACCCTAGAGGATGGCATGATCGATGACTTCGCGTCTCACAGGGAAGTGATGATGCGCAGAACGATCGAAGGACTCGAACAGGATAATTTCCCACACCTGATAATTATCGACGGTGGTAAGTGACAACTCTCATCCGCTCTCTCATGAATGAGAGAATGAGAATGGAGGTACCGTCATTCTGAACAAAGCAAAGAATCCAGAAGCCTGGATCCTTTGCTTTCACCTCAGGATGACGAACAAAAATATCCACCGATCTGTTCTATAGCAAAGCGTGAAGAAGAGATATTTCTCCCATGACTGAAAGATCCAATTCTTTTCGAGAAGTGAACTCCTGAACTCATGGTGCTCCAGAAAGCTCGAGATGAATCACACAGATTCTCGATCACAGCGAATAGAACTGCTCGTATGAAAAGTATGAAAAAGAATATCCTCGAAGAAATCCCTGGAATTGGGCCAATCACACGAAAAAGACTCCTCAAACTCGCGGGAAGTGTCGAAGAGATACAGAATACCCACCCTGATGAACTGACAAAAATCTGTACCAAGACACAGATTCAGACGCTCAGAGATCATGGCTTGGTGTAGAGAAGTTCCTGTTATATCGAACATAAGTGAGATATCTTGATCCATTTGGCATCGTTCCCTATCATTTTCCTAACTCCTGATCTGTGTATATCCTTGCTTTCGAAACATCCTGTGATGATACTTCCGTGGCACTCATGAGAGATTCAAGTCTCATTGCTATGTCGACCCGAACCCAGCTCGAACATGATCTGACTGGTGGTGTCGTACCTGAGGTAGCTGCTCGCAGTCATGCGAATGCGATTTTTCCATGCATAGAGGATATTTTATCTGAGACTCGCATGACTCTCGCAGATATTGACTACTTTGCTTGTACTGAGAAGCCATGACTTCTTCCTTCGCTTCTTACAGGAATGACCGTTGCGAAGACACTCGCACTCTCACTCAAGAAGCCACTGCTCTGGATTGATCATATTGAGAGTCATATTTTTGC
>JAYTYQ010000178.1:0-1390 GCA_043742285.1 Candidatus Altimarinota bacterium | reverse complement strand
ACATATGGCGGAGTCTATAGAAAAATATTTTTTATGCAAAAAATATTTAAAAATAAGAAAATAAAATTGACAAAAATTTTGAAAAAGTTTATAATAAGCTGAAGTTATATCTAATTATAATTCAATTTTTCGATAGATCTCGTTGTGCCTTCAGATTTTGAGAAAGAAGGCTTTTTCACTACTCATCATCCTGAAGAGAATTCTCAGATCATCATCGACTGACAGGGTTCTATATTTTTCTAGTGGTGGATCGAGAGGATGATTACGGAGAGATGGATGATATGGATTCTCGAGAAAGAACTCTACAGCATCATTCGTAATAGTTTTATGATATCGTGAAATTTTGGAGAAATATTTTTCCCATTCGCCTCAGTAGATGATCTTCATATGCTACATAAGGCTATTGAGATATTCTCGACTTTCTTCTTTGGTAAATGGTCCATGAAAATCCCCAGCCTTAGAATCTCGCTCCATTTTTGCAAGTTCATCGACAAAGTCTTGAGAGTATCTGGTAGTGACTTGTATATCCCCATATTTGAGAGGACGATATTCTCCTACAGGCTTGCCATGAGAGGTGATGATGAACGAGATGTTGTGCTCATTCGCCCGTTTGGTAAAGATAGATATGTTTTTTCTATACTCAGAGAGGCTTATCATTTCAGTAGTCATATTTTTGAAGATGAGAAAATTGTACAGAAATTATAGCAAAACTTTGTACAAAATCAAAAGATTTCATTTTCTCTGCGTGCAAGATTGCTCGGTTATCCGAAATGACAGATACTTCTATACCCTCTCCACTCGCCACTTCCCACCAGCTTCATCGATCATCTGCCACCCGAGAGACTTCAGCTCATCACGGATACGATCCGCTTCTCACCAATTTTTCTGAATCTTCGCTTCTGCACGTCCTACCGCAATCGCTTCGATCTCCTTTGGGATATTGATCGTCGAGTCTAGGAGTGAGAAGTCAAGTATGCCGATCACTTGATCCCAGCTCTCGAGGAGAGATATGAGCGACTTCACTTCTTCGAGTGAGAAGAGATCCGAATCAATACCACTATTGATATTACCCTGGAACTCGAACACTACAGTCATCGCGGATACTGTATCGAAGTCATCTTCCAGCTTCTCGATGAATGACTGCATGAAGTATTGTTGGTTGTCGCGGAATTCTCGAGAAATCTCATGGAACTTCAGTTTGCCGTGATTGTTGCGGATTGGTTCGGTTGGAGTGAGCCCATTTCGATATCGTCCGAGACGTTTCATCATCTCATCGAGACCATTGATAGTATTGATAGCAGCACTGAGACGTTCGAATGTGAAGTTGAAATTCTCACGATACTGGTTCTGCAGAGCCATCAGACGGAATCCACGATAGATGAATTGTTCT